>JAFMRN010000090.1:0-2263 GCA_017354065.1 Solirubrobacterales bacterium | reverse complement strand
CCGCCGCTGCCGCCGCACTCGCGGCTCGTAAGCCGCTATGTCGGGCCGGAAGAGCAGGCGGAGCTGTTCGCCACGGCCGACATAGCCGTGCTCCCCTACCAGCGCTCGGAGCGCTTCGGGTTCTCGGGGGTGCTGGCCACCGCGCTCGGCGCCGCCAAGCCGACGATCGTCTCCGACCTCCCCGGCTTCAAAGAGGTGATCACCAGCGGTGCCGTCGCGGCAGTGCCACCGGACGACCCGGACGCGCTGGCGGGGGCGCTGCAGAACCTGATTGATGACCAGCGGGCCCGCGCCCGGCTCGCCGCTGCCGCCGCCGACGCGGCGGCAACCACCTACTCCTGGTCGCGTGTGGCCGAGGCGACCCTGTCCGTGTACCGGAGCCTGCTGTGAGCGTCGTCTTTTGGGTCGCGGCGGGGCTGTTGATCTACACCCAGGTCGGGTACGGCCTGCTGCTGGCGCTGCTGCCACGCCCGCGCCGGGTCGCGGCAGCATGGTCCGGGCCGCTGCCGCCCGTGTCGGTGATCGTCGCCGCGCACAATGAGCAGGACGTGATCGGCGACCGGGTCGCGAACCTGCGCGCGCTGGACTACCCGGACACCGAGATAATCGTCGTCTCCGACGGCAGCACCGATGCGACCGTCGCACGTGCCGCCGGCGCCGACCGGGTGCTCGATCTGCCTCGCGGCGGCAAGGTGCCGGCCCAGGATGCCGCGGTGGCGGTCGCCGGCGGTGAGCTGCTGGCCTTCACCGACGCCAACGCGGCGTGGCGGCCGGACGCCCTGCGGCGGCTGGTGGATGCGTTCGGCGATCCGAAGGTCGGGTACGCGTGCGGCCGTGTCAGCTTCTCCGCGCCGGAGGGTTCCGACAACCAGGAGGGCCTGTACTGGCGCTATGAGATGTTCCTGCGCGCCCGCGAGTCGGCGCTTTACTCGATCACCGCCGGGAACGGCGCGATCTACGCCGTCCGCGCGGAGGCCTACCAGGTTGTGCCGCCGATGATGAGCCACGACATCAGCTTCCCCTTCAAGCTGGTCAAGCGCGGCTGGCGGGCCGTGTACGTGCCTGAAGCCCTGGCGACTGAGAAGATGGCTCCGAGCATCGAAACCGAGTTTGCCCGCAAACGCCGGATGGCCCGGCGTAGCTGGCCGACCGTGCTGGCCGGCGGCATGCTGTCCCCACGCGGCTACCCGCCGCTGTACGCGCTGATGATCTTCTCCCACCGCCTGCTGCGCTACGCCTCCCCGTTCCTGCACCTGGTCGCGCTGGCGGCGAACATCGCCGCCGTGGCGCTCGGCGCCGGCCCGCTGTACATCGCCACGCTCGCCTGCCAGGTCGCGTTGTTGGTGGCGGCCCTGTTGGGCCTGGCTATCGCGCGCTACTACGTGTGGACCACCGCATCACTCGGCGTCGGCCTGATCGACTGGCTGGCCGGTGCCAACACGGTCACCTGGGAATCGGTGGAGGGCACGCGATGAAGCGTCTGCTGGATCTGCTGATCGCCGTGCCGGCGACCGTCTTGAGCGCGCCGCTGATCCTCGTGTGCTGCGTGCTGATCCGGCTCGAGTCGCGCGGCTCGCCGATCTTCCGCCAGACGCGGGCGGGCCTGCACGGGGAGCCGTTTGAGATCTACAAGCTGCGCACGATGGTCCAGGGCGCCCAGCAGCTCGGTGCCGGTGACGCGATCAGCGGGGCCGATGACTTCCGTCTGACCCGCTGCGGGCGCTGGCTGCGGCGCTATTCCCTTGATGAGCTCCCGAACCTGTGGAACGTGCTGCGCGGTGAGATGTCGATCGTCGGGCCGCGCCCGACGCTGCCCTCACAGGTGGCCCAATACACCGAGCATCAGCGGATCCGGCTGGAGGTTCCGCCGGGGATCACTGGCTGGGCGCAGATCAACGGCCGGGCCTCCCTGACCTGGCCGGAGCGCATCGAGCTTGACATCTACTACGTCCAGCACCGGAGCCTCGCACTGGATCTGGCGATTCTGGCCCGGACGTTCGCCATCCTGGGGAACGGTGAGGATCTCTACCACGAGGGTGAAGGTGGCGGATGGGTGAACCCCTCCTGATCTACGGGACCGGCGGGTCGGGCCGTGAGATCGCCGCGTGGGCCGGGGACGTGCTCGGCTTTATCGACGACGCGGCCGCCGGCGGTGAGGTGAACGGCCGCCGCGTGTTCTCGCTGGCCCAGGCAGCGCGTGAGCATCCCGGCGCCGCGGTCGTTGCCGCGGTTGGCGACTCGCGGCTGCGCGAGCGGTTGATCG
>JAFMRN010000089.1 GCA_017354065.1 Solirubrobacterales bacterium | reverse complement strand
TGCCAGGGCGCCGATCAGAGCAGCGGATGCGGTTGCGGGCAGCGCCGGGCTCAGCGCCAACAGATCTGTCTTGCGAGTGTCAATCGCCTCGGCGAAGGCCGCACAGCTGGAGCAGTCACGTAGGTGTGCTCGGACGCGGCGGCTGCGCAGGGTGCGACGGTCGCCGTCAGAAATCAACTGCTGGATCTGGTCACAAGCCATAGCGCGGCCTTCCGTGAATTCCGCAAGGGATCGCCGTGCTTCCAGCACGGTTTGTTTTGCAACGCCAAGAGAAACCTCGAGCGCGGTGGAGATCTCCTCGTGTGAGAGCCCGCTGAGCTCGCGCATGACCAGCGCCGCGCGCTGGCGTTCGGGCAGGTCCTCCAGGTCGGCCAGGAGCATCGTCAGCCGCTCGCGCTGCTCGGCCACCTCGTGGGCGGCGCGGGCTGAGGGCCCGGCCGCCAGCGTGCTCTCCGGGACGTCGTCCACATCCAGCTGGGGTGCGGCTTGACGCCGGCGCAGCAGCGAGATCGACTCGTTGTGCGCGATCCGGAACAGCCACGGCTTCAGCGGCGCGTCGCGACGTTTCTCGCGCAATGCCAGCAGCGCGTTGGTCATCGTGCTCTGCAGCGCATCCTGGGTATCGGCCTCGTTGCCCACCAGGCTGCGGCAGTAGCGCGACAGCTGTTGCTGATGGCGCCAGTACAGGACCTCGAAGGCGCGGTCGCTGCCCCGTGCGATCTGCTTGGTCAGCGCCTCGTCGCTGAGGGCACGCAGCGCCAGCCCCGCGCCGCCAGGGGCGGCCGGCGGCTTGGTCTTCGCCCGGTCCTCGTGGGCGACTGACGCCTCCATCACTCATATTGTGGCTACGTCGCCAAGCGTTGAAAAGTCAGGTTCAACCTTTATGTAAGAAGAACCACATTCCGCTACTTACGTTGCTCGGCGACCATCACCCCGTCGTCGCCGGCGATCTCCTTCGGCGGGAACGGTCCGATCCAGTTATCGCGGGCGCCGTCCACGGTCAGCACCGTTCCCGAAACGAAATCGCCCGCGGGCGACGCCAGATAGCTGATGGTGCCCGCGATCTCCTCCGGGGTGCCGAGGCGGCCCAGCGGCACGGTGTTCTCCATCTGGGAGACGACCTCTTGCGGGTACTTGGTGCGGAACACCTCGGTCGCGATCTGCCCGGCGGCTATCGCGTTCAGCTTGATGTTGAAACGCGCCCACTCGATCGACAGCACGCGCATCAGGTTCTCCACCGCCGCGCGGGCCGCTGAGGAGTGCGCCATGCCCGGCTGGCCGTTGTGCGGGGACAGCGTGATCGACACGACCTTGCCGCCGCCGTTGGGGATCATCGAGCGGGTGGCGACGCCGTGGGTCATCAGCCAGGTGCCCTCCACGTTCAGCCGGATCACCGTGCGGAAGCCCTTCGGCGTGATCGCCTCGGCCGGCGCGAGGA
The DNA here is from genome assembly GCA_017354065.1 of Solirubrobacterales bacterium. GTDB lineage: Bacteria > Actinomycetota > Thermoleophilia > Solirubrobacterales > Solirubrobacteraceae > Palsa-465. The sequence continues at coordinate 7,152 of JAFMRN010000089.1, read as the reverse complement.
ACTGGCCGCCGGCGTTGTTCACCAGCAGGTCGACCTTCTCGTGGCGGTCGAGCACGACGTCGAGGAAGCGCTCGACGTCGGACTCCTCACGGATATCGGCGACTTCGGCGTGGATCCGGCCGTTGGGATCCAGCGCGGCGGTCTCAGCGATCGGTTCAGGCCGGCGGCCGCAGATGATCACCTCGGCGCCGAGGGAGGCGAGTTCAAGGGCGGTGACGCGACCGATCCCCGAACCGGCCCCCGAGACGATCGCGACTTGGCCTTCGAGCAGGCCGGGGCGGAAGCTACTTGTACTCATGTGGGCGATTGTCGCGGTTTACAGAACCGGACGCGTTGTAAACGCGCTGCTGATCTCCGCGGCGATGTGACCTGCTATCAGGCCGTGCGCGTCACACACGCTCCCAAAGTGCAGCAATGACTCTGTCTCGGCCGCCACGTTGCCGTCTCCGAGGCGCAGTACCAGCGGGACCTCCGGGCGCACGTCCGTTGCCGCCAGCCCGATCGCGACGTTGGTCAGATCATCGGAGGTGACTGCTGCCACCACGCCGCAGCGGTGCACGCCGAGCAGCTCCAGCGTCGCGCGGTCATCGCCGCGGCCAATCGCGACCGGAATGCCGGCGCGCCGCGCCAGTCGCACACAGGGCGCGTCGACGTCGCGCTCAAGCGCGAGCATCGCCACGCCGCGACTGCGCAGCTCCAGCGCCAGGCGGAAGCCGATCTGCCCGAACCCGACCAGCACCGCGTGGCCGCGAGCGGGCGCCCGCCGGCGTCCGAGCACCGTGGTCAGGCGCGCACGGCTCAGCCGGCGCACCAGCGCGGCCGTGAAGACCGCGACAAGCGCGACCGAGACGATCGTCGTCACCGTCGAGATCAGCTTGAACCAGACCGCGCCCGCCTCCGCGTGGGGCACATCGGCGACGGTCGCGAGCGACCGCGTCGCGTAGTAGATCGCGTCGACCACGCCCTCACGCAGCGCGAGGACCGTCAGCACGGTCTGGAGGGCCAGGATCGCGATCAGGCCCGCGCCCGCCAGCAGCATCAGGCGCAGCGCGTCATCAACGACCCGCACGCCGGCGCTGCCCCGCGGCTTGTCAAGCGCGGCCACACACCGGTCGGCAAGCGCGTTCGCGACCAGCACGGCGGCGTCAACGACGTTGACCGACGGCATGATCTGGTGGAAGCGGTGCACGATCGTGCGGTCGAACAGCGTGACCCACTGGGGCAGCTCGGGCCGTACCTGGGCGCTCAGCAACGTCAGCCGCAGTGCCAGCGGATCGTCATGGGTCAGCACCACCACCGCCGCCCAGCGCCCGGCTGACAGGGTCGAGGCGAGCTCGGTGTCCGTGCCGCCGTAGATCACGCGCGGCTGGATGTCGCGCTCTGTGAGCTGGCGCGCGAGCGCGGCGGCAAGCCCTTGGCGGTCGCCGAGGATCAGGACCTGGCGGCGGGTCACCGGCGAAAGATATCTCGCGCTGCCCGTCACTTCTCCGGTAGCTGTTGTAACACGTGTGTTAAGTGACCGATAGTCGTGTAGCTTGTGGGCCGATGCCAGGGACTGGCACCGATCTGAGGGACGCACCGCGCATCGCCAGCGGGCCGGTGTCGGACGGCCTGATCGCCCGGATCGACCAGCTCTACGCGCATCTCCAGTCGCTGGTGGAGAACTTTCCCGGACCGTTGTCGCTGCGTGACCTGGAGGGGCGCTACCAGCTGATGAACAGCTTCGCCTACCAGCAGGTACAGCACCTGCTGGTGCGCAAGCTCGAGCGCCAGGAGATTCTCGGTCGCACCCCCGAGGAGATCTACGGTCCCGAGCTGGGTGCCAAGGTGACCGCGCTTGATAAGCGGGCGTCGGAGAGCAAACAGCCCGTGGCGTCAGAGATCGAGCTTCCTGACGCAGAGGGGAACCCCCATCACTTCGAGATGTCCAACTATCCGGTGATCGACGCCGCCGGCCGGGTCACCGGCCACGGCCGCGTGGGCCTCGAGGTGACCGAGGTGCGTAAGGCCTGGGAGCAGCGCGAGGCGGCGGAGACGCTGGCGCAGGCGGCGTTCGAACACGCGCCGACCGGGATCGCGCTGCTGAGAATCGAGGGCCAGCGAATCGGCGGAATCGAGCGGGTCAACCCGGCGCTGTGCACGATGCTGGGCTACAGCGCCGAGCAGCTCCAGCGGATCAGCCCGGCCGAGCTCATCCACCCCGATAACCTGGGATCATCCCTGAACCTTGCGCGGTTGCTCTACCGGCGGGAGATCGAGAAGTCGCGGGAGGACACGCGGCTGATCCGCTCCGACGGGCAGGTGCTGTGGGTCTCCGCGCACGCGCGGCTCCTATGTCGGCATGACCAGCCAACACATCTGGTGTTGCAAGTGATCGACATCTCGGACCGGCGCGCGCTGGAGGAGCGCCTGCGTCACCAGGCGGACCATGATCCGCTCACCGGGCTGCTGAACCGGCGCGCGTTTGAGCAGCTGCTTGATGACCGCATTGCCCGGGCCGCGAGCCTGGAGTCCCCCGCAGCGCTGCTGGTGCTCGACATCGACCATCTGAAGCTGGTCAACGACACGCTCGGGCACAGTGCCGGGGACGAGCTCATAATCGCCGTGGCCCGGCGGCTCGAGGCCTCCGTGCGGGCGGCTGACACGGTCGCGCGCCTGGCCGGAGACGAGTTCGCGGTGCTGCTCCCGGATGTCGGGATCGACACGGCGCGTTACGTCGCGGAGGGTCTGGTACAGGCGATCTCCGCCGACGATGTGATCCTCTGCGGGGACAGCCCCAAACGTGTCACCGCCAGTGTCGGCGTGGCCCAGCTGGGACCGGATCTGACATCGGGCAAGGAAGCGTTGATCAACGCCGATCTGGCGATGTACGGGGCCAAGCGGGGCGGACGCGGGCGCGCGGCGGTCGACCCCGGTGCTCAACTGACCGGCGCCGGGTAATGGCCAGGAACAGGTCGGTTTCCCCGGCGCTGTAGCTTTTTGGGACCTCATGCCACGGAACGGCTTCAACAGACTCGACGCGATGGCCTACGAGTTCTCGCTGCTCAAGCAGCTGTGTGAGAACGTGCCGTTGTACATAACGCTGCGTGACCGCAGCGGCCGGTATGTGATGGCCAACAGCTACGCCAGCGTCAACGGCGTGATCCCGCGCACCGAGCTGTTGGGCAAGACGACGGCCGAGCTGGCAGCGGACACCGAGCGCCTGGACCGCTACCCGCACCTGGGTGAGTTCCTGAAGGCCGACCAGGAGGTCGAGCGGACACGCGCGCCGTTGCGCTGTGACATCGCGATGCCCGGCGAGCACGGCGAGGACCGCGTCTTCCAGTTCTTCACCTACCCGGTCCTGGATGACGCCGGGGAGATCGACGCGATCGGCCGGGTCGGGGTCGATGTGACCGCCGAGCGCGAGGGCGAACGCGAGCTTGCCGAGGCGCGATCGCTGTCCGCCGCGGCCTTTGAGCGCAGCCCGCTGGGGGTCTCGATCACGAGCCTGGACGGGCGCTTCGTGCGTGTGAACCAGGCCCTGTGCCGGCTATTGGGATACAGCGAGGAGGAGCTCCTGGAGCGTGGTCCGGCCGAGATAAGCCATCCGGATGACGTAGAGGAGTCAGAGCAGCTGGTGGCCGAGATGCTCGCCGGCGAGCGGGACGAGTTCCAGCTTGACAAACGCCACATCCGTGCCGACGGGGTCGTGCTGTGGGTCTCGGTGCACGCCACGCTGCTGCGCGACTCAGACGGCCGTCCGCACCGGTTCATGGCCCAGGTGATCGACATCTCAGAGCGCCGCGAGCTGGAACGGCGCCTGCGGCATTTGGCCGATCACGACCCCTTGACCGGCTTGTTGAACCGCCGCGCGTTTGAGGCGCTGCTGGACCGGCATGTGACCTACGTCGATCGCTACGGACCGCGTGGGGCGCTGCTGGTGATCGACCTGGACCACCTGAAGCTCGTCAACGACACGCTCGGGCACAGCGCCGGGGATGAGCTGATCATCGCCGTGGCCCAGCTGCTGGGGCAGAAGATGCGCGCTTCCGACACCGTGGCGCGCCTGGCAGGTGACGAGTTCGCGGTGCTGTTGCCCGAGGCCGACGCGAACGCGGCGCGGCACGTGGCCGAGGAGATGGTGCGTGAGATCTCAGATCACGTGGTGGTGCTGAGCGGCGATCTGCCGCGGCGTGTCACCGCCAGCGTCGGCGTGACCCTGTTGCGTCCCGGGCTGGCATCCGGCAAGGAGGCGCTGGTCAACGCGGACCTGGCGATGTATGAGGCCAAGCAGAGCGGCCGCGATCAGGCGGCGGTACTGCACCCCGGCGACGTGCGCCGCTCGGTCAGCAACGGCCCGCGTGTCGGCTGGATCGACCGGATCCAGATAGCGCTGGCCGAGGATCGCTTCCGGCTGTACGCCCAGCCGGTTGTCGAGCTCGCCAACGGCCGGGTCCGGACGCATGAGTTGCTGGTGCGCATGCTCGATGAGGAGGGCGATCCGATCCCGCCCGGGGCGTTCATCTACATCGCCGAGCGCTATGACCTGATCCAGCGGCTGGACCGGTGGGTCATCTCGGAGGCGATCAAGCTGCTGGGTGAGGGTGCGGCGCCTGATGGTGAGGGCGCGCTGGCGATCAACCTGTCAGGGAAATCGCTGGCCGATGAGGAACTGCCGTCCTTCATCGAGGCTGAGCTGCGCAAGGCCGGGGTGAGCGGAAGCTCACTGATCTTCGAGGTGACAGAGACGGCGGCGATCGCCAACATCGAGGTGGCGCGCGCGTTTGCGAACCGGCTGCTGGCCCTGGGCTGTCGCTTTGCGCTGGATGACTTCGGGGCGGGCTTCGGCTCGTTTTACTACCTCAAGCACATCCCCTTTGACTACCTGAAGATCGACGGCGAGTTCGTGACCCGCTGTCTGGAGAATCAGACCGACCAGCTGGTGATCCAGGCGCTGGTGGGTATCTCCAAGGGGATGAACAAGAAGACGGTGGCGGAAGGCGTGGAGAGCCAGGCGACGGCGGATTTCCTGGCCGGCTGTGGCGTCGACCTGGCGCAGGGTTACCACGTTGGGGAGCCGCTGCCCTCCGGTGAGGTGCTGGCGCGCAGCTGACACGGGCAGTGAGCCCGTTCTCGCCCCGTAAATTGGCACCAAAAACACATGGCGACCGCGTACGCCAGGGTGTATGTTGCGGACACGATGCCAGGGAAGGAATCGGACAAGCGGCCCTCGGTGCAGATGCACGTGCGACCAAGCGGCCCGCGGATCATGGGCGTGGCGCCGGCCCAGCAGATCTCCGATCACTTTCACGCGATGCTCGACAACCTGCCGGCGTGGATCTCGGTGCGTGACAGCAACGGTCGTTACCTGATGATCAACGACTACGCGTATGAGCACGTCGGCCATCTCACTCCCGCGGACAGCCGCGACGCGACGATTGGCACCGTCATGGAGGAGATGTTTCCCGCCGGGCTCTCAGAAGCGTTCGTTGCCGCCGACACCGAGGTGAAGAAAACCAGGGAACCGTTCTATTACGAGTTGGAGATACCCGACAAGTCAGGGGACATGCGTACCTACGAGTTCTGCACCTACCCCGTGTTCGGGCAGGACGGTGAGATCTCCGGGTTCGGGCGTTACGGGTTGGATGTGACCGACGTCAAGCGTGCCCAGCGCGAACGCGAGCGGGCCGAGACGCTGTTCCGTACCGCCTTTGACCACGCGCCCACCGGGATCGGGCTGACCCGGGTCGAGAACGGCGGAGTCGGCCGTTTTGAGCGGGTCAACCCGGCGCTGTGTGCCATGTTCGGCTACTCCGCTGAGGAGCTGATGCAGCTCGGGCCTCTCGCGCTGACCCACCCACAGGACCGGCCGGGTACCAGAGAATCCGCGCGGGCGCTGCTCGCGGGAGAGGTTGACACCATCCATCGGGACCGGCGCTACATCCGTGCCGACGACGAGGTGGTCTGGACCTCACTGCACACGACGGTGCTGCGCGACGATGACGGCCGGCCAGGGCATTTCATGACCCAGTGGGTCGACATCACAGAGCGGATCCAGCTGGAACAGCGGCTGCGTTACCAGGCAGATCGCGATCCGCTGACCGGCCTGTTGAACCGGCGCGCGTTTGAGACGCTGCTGGACAAACATCTTGGTGAGGTTCAGATGACCGATGGCAGAGGCGCGCTGCTGTCAATCGACATCGATCACCTGAAGCGCGTCAACGACACGTTCGGCCACGGTGCCGGTGATGAGGTGATCAAGACCGTCGCGCGGGTGCTGGAGGCCCACGTCCGCAGCTCGGACGCGGTCACGCGCCTGGCCGGAGACGAGTTTGCGGTACTGTTGCGGGCGGCCGACGCCGACGGCGCCCGCCAGGTCGGTGAACAGGTCGTGCATGCGATCGCCCAGGCCGAACTGGAGTTCAACGGCGGGCTCGCGTTCCGTCCCAGCGCCAGCGTCGGGGTGACACTGCTGGGACCGGAGCTCGTATCCGGAAAGGAAGCGCTGGTCAACGCCGACGTTGCGATGTACCAGGCCAAGCGGTCCGGACGCGGGCGCGCGGCGGTCAGCTAGCGCGCGCAGGGCTAGCTTTCAGGGGCGCCAGGCGGTAGTTTGTGTGTCCATGCCAGGGAGTGGCTCATCGGTTGAGAAGCGTAAAGCGGGACGAGGGGTAAGTCCGCTGCTGGACGGCCTGCTTGAGGGCGGGGCGTCGGTTGAGCGGGTGTATGACCAGATCCACAGCCTTGTGGACAACCTGCCGGCGTGGGTCGCACTGCGGGACCTGGCCGGTGATTACCAGCTGATCAACGCCTACGCGTTTGAGAAGGCAGGTCACCTGGCGGCCGCGGCGACACGCGAGCAGACGCTGGGCCGGAGTGTCTCTGACCTGTTCGGGCCCGACGTGGTCGCGAAGTTCAAGGCGGCCGATGAGGAGGTGCTGGCGAGCGGGCAGTCGGTGGCTTATGACATGGAGCTGCCCGGACCGTCGGGGGAGCCGCGCACCTACGAGTTCACGACCTATCCGGTACGCGCACGGGACGGAGAGATCCTCGGCCTGGGACGCCACGGTCTCGACGTGACCGAGATCCGCCGCGAGCGGCGCGAGAAGGAAGCGGCCCAGCAGCTGTTGACGACCTCATTCAACTACGCGCCGGCCGGGGTCGCTTTGA
>JAFMRN010000282.1 GCA_017354065.1 Solirubrobacterales bacterium | reverse complement strand
CTGCTCGTGGCCCTTTCCGGCGATCACGACGATGTCCCCCGCGGCCGCGGAAGACACGGCGTCGGCGATCGCCTTGGCCCGGTCCGTCTCGGATTCGACCTTGCCGTGAACGCCGCGGAGGATGTCGGTGATGATCGCCTCAGGCTCCTCAGAGCGCGGGTTGTCGGAGGTCACGATCACGCGGTCGGCCAGGCGGCTGGCGATCTCCCCCATCAGCGGGCGCTTGCCGCGGTCACGGTCCCCGCCGCAGCCGAACACCACATGCAGGCGTGCCTTGGAACCGGGCTCGATCAGCGCCCGCGCCGCCTCCAGCACGTTCTCCAGCGAGTCCGGCGTGTGCGCGTAGTCGACCAGCACCGCGAACTTCTGGCCCTCATCCACGGTCTCAAAGCGTCCCGGCACCTGGCCGGCCGACTCGATCGCCTTGGCCGCGGTCTCAAACGGTACGCCCGTGGCTACGGCCGCGGCCAGCGCCCCGAGCACGTTGTAGACGTTGAAGCGACCGCGCAACGGCGAGGTCAGGCGGTGCGTGCCGGTCGGCGAGCGCAGCGTGAAGCGCGAACCGAACAGCCCGGTCTCCAGGTCGGTCGCGCGGAACGTCGCGTTCGGGTCGTCCAGGCCGAAGGTGATAACCGGGAACTCACGTGCCAGGCGGGCGCCGTAGGAGTCGTCGCTGTTGACGACCGAGGCCTCGGGCCGCAGGTCTGCGAAAAGCCGGCGCTTGGCGTTGAAGTAGTCCTCCATCGTCGGATGGAAGTCGAGGTGGTCCTGGGACAGGTTCGTGAAGATCGCCGCGCGGAAGTGGATCGCATCGGCACGGGACAGCTCCAGGGCGTGTGAGGAAACCTCGATCACGGCCGCGCGATCACCGCCGGCCAGCATCTCCGCGAAGCTGGCCTGCATGTCGATCGCCTCCGGGGTGGTCCGCGTGACCTCGTGCTCGGTGCCGCCGATGATGCTCTTGACCGTGCCGAGCATGCCGGTCTGGCGTCCGGCGGCCTCCAGCAGCTCGCGCAGCAAATACGCGGTGGTGGTCTTGCCGTTGGTGCCCGTCACCCCGCTGACCTCGAGCTGGCGGGTCGGGTGGCCGTAGAAGTTCGCCGCGGCGCGCGCCATCGCGCTGCGCACGTCCCGCACCAACACCTGGGGCAGGTCGACGTCGGGCAGCGCGTGATCCACTACCAGCGCGGCGGCGCCGCTGGTCTTGGCGCCGGCCGCGAAGTCATGCCCGTCACGCGTGAATCCGGGCACGCAGAAGAACAGCGCGCCGGGCTGGACCCGCCTGTTGTCGTAGGCGAGCTGGCTGATCTCCACGCCGCGGGCTGGCGGCTGGGCATCCTCGATGATCTCGCCGACCTTCATGAACGCGAAGTTATCTCACTCGGCCGCCGTCCCCCAGGTGAGTAGTCCCACGGCCGCGTGAGAGACCACGATCGAACGCCATCTGATCCCGGATGCCTCATCTATCTACGGGGTCGACGGCGCCGCTTGGGCGTAAGCGCTTGCGGGACAGGGCTTGGGACACGGGTTGATCCCGAAGTGCGGAACCGCCCAGCCGACGATCTTCTGGAACGCCGGCCCGGCGACGGTGCCGCCGTACTCGCCGGTGGAGGGCTGGTTGACAACCACCGCGACCTCCAGCTTCGGATGTGAGGCGGGAACCATCCCGATGAACGAGGCGACGTACTTGGAGGACGAGTACTTGCCGTTGACCGCAACCTGGGCCGTACCGGTCTTGCCGGCCAGGTCATAGCCGGGAATCTGCGCGCCTGAGGCGGTGCCGCCGTCCCCCAGCACGCCGCGCATCATCCCGCGCAGCTGGGAGGCGACCTTCGCCGAGATCACGCGCTGGCCCTTGGCGGGCCCGCGCTGCTTGTTGCCGACCGACTGGATCAGCTGTGGCTTGCGCATCACGCCGCCGTCGGCGATCGCGGCGTAGGCCTGGACCATCTGCATCGGCGTGACCTCCTGCCCCTGACCGAAGGGCAGGTTGTACATCGAAATCCCGGAGTACTTGCTGAGCGGCGGGATCACCCCGTTGGACTCACCGTTCAGCGGCACGCCGGTGGGCTGACCGAAGCCGAACTTGTGGACCCAGTAGTTGAAGCGGTTGGCGCCCTTGTTGGGTCCGTCGCGCTGGGCGATCAGGTCCGCGCCGATATTCGAGGAGACGGCCAGCACGTGCGCGACGCTGTAGCTGACATCGCCGTGGGCCTCGGCGTCCTTGATCACGTAGCCGTACGGCGCCAGGTCCGGTGGCTCGTTGATCATCGTGTTCGGCTTGACGGCCCCGTCCTGCAGCGCGCCGGCGATCGTGAAGGCCTTGAACGTCGAGCCCGGCTCATAGGCGAAGCCGACCGACTGGTTGCCTTGGGCCTCCGGCGAGGACGCGCCCAGGTTGTTGGGATCGAGGAACGGCCAGTTGGCGTCGGCCAGAATCCGGTCGTTGTTGGGGTTGACGACTATCGCCGTCGCGGATTTCGGGTTGAACTGCGCGGCGGTCTGGGCCAGGACGTGCTCAACCTCTTGTTGCAGCGGCGTGTCAAGCGTCAGACCGATCTTCGCGCCGGGCTGCATCGTCTTCGCGTCCTGAATCGAGATCGCCTGCTGGTTGCCGTCGTTGACGATCCGCCTGAGCCCCGCCTTGCCCTTCAGGATCTGGTTCATCGTGTACTCGATCCCGGACTGGCCCTTGCCGTCGGCGCCGACCCAGCCGAGCACTTGGCCGGCCGTGGAGCCGAGCGGGTAGGTGCGGTGCAGGCCCGGACTCTGGTTGATGCCGTCTATGTGCAGGCCCATGATCTTCGTAGCCGTCGTGGAGGGCACGTTCTCGGCGAGCTTCACGTAACCGGTGTGGGGTTTGCTCAGCTGCGCGGTCAGCTGCTTCTGGCTGGAACCGAGCAGCGGCCCGAGCTTCGCCGCGACCGTCGGCGCGTCGTGGATCAGGTACGGGTCCGCGATGATCGTCGCGGTCGACTCACTGAGAGCGAGCACCTGACCGCTGCGGTCGGTCACGACGCCGCGCATGGCGGGCACGACCTTGTTGTCGATCTGCTGGCTGGAGGCGAAACGCTGGAGCGGACCGGAATTGAAGATCCCAAGCCAGGCGGCTCGCGCGGAGGCGATCGCCAGCAGCAGGATGAACCCGCCGAACAGAAGTCCGATACGACGGTCTAGGGCACGCATGCTTAGGGCATGGTGCCGGTGCCACCGGACGTGTCCGCTCCGACTCCGGCGCCGCCGGAGGCGCTCGAGGTGCCCGCGGACGAGGTTCCTGTGCCGGACTGCGGTGTCGCGGCCGCTGAGGCACCGCCGCTGGCGGACGCTGCCGAGCTGGCGGCCGGCGGGGTCGACGCACTTGGCGCTGCTG
>JAFMRN010000281.1 GCA_017354065.1 Solirubrobacterales bacterium | reverse complement strand
CTACAGCACGCTGTATCTGAGCGGCTATCCGATCACCCTGGAGGAGGTCAAGAACTTCCGCCAGCTCGGCTCGCCGACCGCCGGCCACCCCGAGTACTGGGATGTCCCGGGCATCGAGGCGACCACAGGACCGCTGGGCCAGGGCATCAGCATGGCCGTCGGCCTCGCGGCGGCGGAGGCGCACCTGGCCGCCACCTTCAACACCGACGGGCACGCCCCGGTCGACCACCACACGTGGGTGATCGCCTCTGACGGGGACATCCAGGAGGGCGTAGCCTCGGAAGCGAGCTCACTGGCCGGGCACCTCGGCCTGGGCAAGCTGATCGTCTTCTACGACGACAACAAGGTCCAGCTGGCGAGCGCCACGGACATCTGTTTCTCAGAGGACGTGACCCAGCGTTATGAGGCTTACGGCTGGCAGGTGCTGGAGGTCAACGCCAACAACGGCGACCGCCACCAGGACCTGGACCCCGAGGAGATCGAGACGGTCGCGCGCCAGGCGCTGGCCAACACCGCGCAGCCGACGCTGATCCGGGTGCACAGCCACATCGGGTATGGCAGCCCGAACAAGCAGGACAGCTCCAAGGCCCACGGCGCGCCGCTGGGCGAGGATGAGGTGAAGCTGACCAAGGAGGCCTACGGCTACCCCTCAGAGGAGCCGTTCTTCGTGCCGCCCGAGGCGCTCGAGCACTGGCGCCAGACGATTGAACGCGGCGCGAACCTGGAAGACACCTGGAACGAGACCTTCAACGCCTACAAGCAGGCCGCGCCACAGCAGGCGGCCGAGCTGGAGCGGATCGTCAGCCACGCCGGCCTGCCCCAGGGCTGGAACAAGGACGGCCCGTTGAAATTCGACGCGGCTGAGAAGCCGCTGGCGACCCGGGCCGCGTCGGGCAAGGCGATCCAGTGGGCTGCCGCCAGGGTGCCGGAGCTGGTCGGCGGCTCAGCCGACCTGGCGAGCTCGAACGTCACCGACATCACCGACGGCGGGGACTTCTTGGCGGGCAGCTACGCCGGGCGCAACCTGCACTTCGGCGTGCGCGAGCATGCGATGGGCGCGATCGTCAACGGACTCGGTCTGCACGGCCTGCGCGCCTTCGGCGGCACGTTCCTGACCTTCAGCGACTACATGCGCGGGGCCGTTCGCCTCTCAGCGCTACAGCAGCTGCCCTCAACCTGGGTCTGGACCCACGACTCGATCGGGCTCGGGGAGGACGGGCCGACCCACCAGCCGGTCGAGCACCTGGCGGCGCTGCGCGCGATCCCGAACCTGCACGTGGTACGTCCCGCCGACGCGAATGAGACGGCGCTTGCCTGGCAGTTCGCGCTGGACAACTTCATCACGCCCACCGCGCTTGCCCTGTCGCGCCAGGGCGTACCGATCATCGACCGGGACAAGATCCCCGCCGACGCGATTGAGAAGGGCGCCTACGTGCTCGAGGATCCCGCCGACAAGCAACCCGACGTGATCCTGATCGCGACCGGCTCCGAGGTCTCGCTGGCGCTGGAGGCCGCCAAGACCCTGAACGCGGATGGCACGAAGACGCGCGTCGTCTCGGCTCCCTGCCTGGAGACCTTCGCCGCGGCCGACGCCGCCTACCAGGAGAGCGTGCTGCCCAAGGCCGTACAGGCCCGCGTCGCCGTTGAGGCGGCGGTCCGGCTCGGCTGGGACCGCTGGATCGGACCGGATGGCGGCTTTGTCGGAATGGAGGGCTTCGGCGCCTCAGGACCGGGGCCTCAGGTTTACGAGCACTTCGGAATCACGGCCGAGCATGTGGTGTCCGTAGCCCAGGAAACAGTGGCGCGCAGCAGGACAGACGCCTCCTAAACACTCAGCACCCGCCGAGAAAGGAACAGATGAGCACCGTCACCGAGGTCAACCAGAATCTGAAGGCATTGACTGAGGCAGGAGTGAGCGTCTGGCTGGATCAGCTCGGACGCAGCCTGATCGCAGGGGGTGAGCTCAAACGCCTGATCGCTCAGGAAAGCCTGCGCGGGATCACGTCCAACCCGGCGATCTTTGAGAAGTCGATCCTCGGCACCTCCGACTACGACGAGACGATCGCCCAGCTCGCGCGCCAGAACAAGTCGACGCTCGAGATCTACGACGCGCTGGTGATCGCCGACGTGCAGGGGGCCGCCGACACGCTCAAGCCCGTGTATGACGAGTCGGGCGGAACCGACGGGTTCGTCAGCCTCGAGGTGCCGCCCAACCTGGCGCTGAACACCGAGGAGACGCTCGCGGCTGCCCGCCGCTACTGGCAGGCCGTCGACCGGCCCAACCTGATGATCAAGATCCCCGGCACCCAGCAGGGGCTGCCCGCGATCGAGCAGGCCATTTACGAAGGGATCAACGTCAACGTCACGCTGCTGTTCGCCACGGAGGCGTACGCAGAGGTGATGGAGGCCTACCTGAAGGGCCTGGAGCGCCGCCACGCCGAGTCCAAGCCTTTGAAGGTCTCAAGCGTTGCCTCCTTCTTCGTCTCGCGCGTCGACACGGCCGTCGACAAGCAGCTCTCAGATGAGCAGCTGAAGGGCAAAGCGGCACTGGCCAACGCGCGGGAGGCCTACCAGCTGTTCAAGGCGCGTTTCGCGGGGCCGCGCTGGGACGCGCTGGCTCAGGCCGGCGCGGTCGTGCAGCGGCCGCTGTGGGCATCGACCGGCGTCAAGAACCCCAACTACAAGGACACCCTGTACGTCGACGAGCTGATCGCGCCGCACACCGTCAACACGATGCCGCTGGGAACGCTGAACGCGGTGGCCGATCACGGCAAGGTGCCGGGCTCCACTGCCGATCAGAACCCGAAGGAGGTGCTGGCCCAGCTGAAGAGCGCGGGGATCGACCTCAAAGCGGTCACCGACCAGCTCCTGGAAGACGGCATCAAGTCCTTTGAGGACGCCTTTGACAAGCTGCTGGCGGGCATCGACTCCCAGCGCCAGGCGGTGATCACCGGGCGCCCGCCGACCATCAGCGCCTCCCTGCCGGCCGCCTTTGAGGCGGCCGTCTCAAACCGCGTCAAGAGCGCGGTGTCAGAGCGCGTCGCTCAGCGCGTGTGGAAGCTCGACCAGAGCCTGTGGGGCGGGCCCGGGGTCCCGGAGATCGAGAACCGCCTGGGCTGGCTGACCGTCACCGAGCAGATGAGCGAGCATCTGAGCGACCTGACCCAGCTGGCCGGCGAGCTCAAGCAGGAGGGCTACAGCGACGTGCTGTTGCTCGGCATGGGCGGCTCGAGCCTCGGGCCGGAGGTGATCCGTCGCTCACTCGGGGACCAGGGCGGGCTCAAGCTGCACGTGCTCGACTCGACCCATCCGGACACGATCAAGGCGACCGAGGACAGCCTGAACCTGGCGAAGACGATCTTCATCGTGTCCTCC
>JAFMRN010000088.1 GCA_017354065.1 Solirubrobacterales bacterium | reverse complement strand
TCACTGGTGCCTGCGCGGGTCCTGAACCTGGTGGTGGTAGTCGACCGTGAATGGAAGGGTGAGATCGTGAACCGCCTCGCGCGGGTCGGCCGCTATCACGCCAGCCGCACGATCTTGTGCTCGGTTACAGATTCGCGTGAGACGATCGACGCGCGCGTGATCATGTCCGGGGAGCAGACCGGCTCGGGGCTCGGTGTGCTGCGCGAGCGGGTCGAGCTGGAGCTCGGCGCCAAGCATCTGGAGCACCTGAACACGATCGTCGACCAGCTCCAGGTCTCAGACCTGCCGACGGTGTTGTGGTCGCCACACAGCTTGGACACGGCCGTTGAGTCGCTGCTGGACCTGATCGACGTGATCCTGATCGACACTGACGATCCGGCGCACTTCGACGGGCCGGGGCCGGCGCTGAGCCGGGCCGCGCAGCTGGCTGAGCGGGTGCAGGTGGTCGACCTCGCCTGGCTGCGCACGACTCCCTGGCGCGAGCGCCTGGCGGCGGCCTTTGACGAACCGTCGCGGCGTGACGAGCTCGCGCGGCTATCCAGCGTGGCGGTCAGGCACAACCCCGGATCGCTGGTCTCGGCGCTGCTGCTGGCCGGGTGGCTCGCTTCGCGGCTGGGATGGGAGCCGGTGGAGCTGGTGCTGGCCGCCAACGGCGTCTACCGCGGGCACGCGGAGGTCGGCCCGGGCACCGGTGTCAGCTTTGATTTCGAGGAGCTCGACCAGCAGGTACCGGGGATCGCCGGCGTGACCGTCGCGGATGACTTCGGGTTCTCGCTGTCTTTGGATCGCGGCTCCGGGGGCCTGCAGGCGCGTCAGCGCAACCCGGCACCGGCGCCGGTCCGTGAGTGGCGGGTGCTGGGGGCCTCACGCGGTGAGGACGGAATTCTCGGTGAGGGGGTCCGCCAGGCGCTGATCCCGGGCCCGATATACGGAGCGGCGCTGGCTGCCGCGAGGAGGTTTCACCCATGAGCGTTGAGATCAAGGTCGTCGACGACCCGATAGCCGAGTGCGCGGCGCTGACCGCCGCGGCGCTGGGGCGCGGACCGGTGGTGCTGACGGGCGGCTCGACGGTGAAGGCGTACTCGTCACTGCCCGCCGAGGCCTGGGACGGCGCGCACGTGCTGTTCTCGGATGAGCGCTGTGTGGTGCCCTCGGATGAGTGCTCCAACTTCGGTGCGGTGTCGGCCGCCGTCGGTCCCGTGACCTTGGACAAGGCGCGGGTCGAGCGGATCCGCGGGGAGGCCGGGCCCGAGGAGGCCGCCGAGGCCTACGAGCAGATCCTGGGCGGCTCCGGCCTGAGGCAGTCCGGGTTTGAGTTGTTTCTGATCGGGCTGGGTCCGGATGCGCACATCTGCTCGATGTTTCCGGGCGCGCCGTCCCTGGATGAGCGTGAGCGGCTGGTGGTCGGCGTCCCCTCGGCCGGCTTGGAGCCGTTCGTGCCGCGCGTGACGCTGACCTTCCCGGCGCTGGCGCTGGCGCGCCGGGTGGTGGTGATGGCCGCGGGTGCGGGCAAGGCTGAGGCGCTGTCCGCTGCCTTTGCCGAGGACGCGCCGGCCAGCCGTGAGGTGCCGGGATCGCTGCTGGCCGAATGGAGCGAGAACATCACCGTGCTGACCGATCAAGAGGGAGCTTCGAGACTTTGACCGTTATCGGGATTGATCTGGGCGGGACGAAGGTCGCTGCCGCCTGGCTGGGAGACGACGGTCTGAGCCACGGGGTCGAGCACCCGACGAAGCTGGGTTCCTCGGAGGAGCTGTTGGACCAGCTGACCTCGGTGGTCAACGAGACTCGCGGGGACAGCGAGATCGACGCGGTCGGGATCGGGGTGCCATCGATCGTCGAGTCCGCCAGCGGGCGGGTGGTGTCCTCGACCAACATCCCGCTGAAGGACGTGCCGTTGCGCGCCGTGCTCGGTGAGCGCCTGGGCGTGCCCGTGTTCGTGGACAACGACGCGACCGTCGCCGCGCTGGCCGAGGCTCACGATGAGTCGCTCACGCTGGTCTCCCAGAACCTCGTGATGCTGACCATCGGCACCGGGGTCGGCGGCGGCATAGTGATCGGCGGGCGGATCTACCGCGGCGCCACGGGCGGCGCCGGCGAGCTGGGGCACACGATCGTCGGGCTGGACCTGGCCGGTGCGGTGCCGAAACCGATGTCATTCGCACAGCCCGGGTCGCTTGAGTGGGTCGCCTCCGGGCACTCGCTTGACCGCCTGGCAGAGCAGGCCGCGAACCTGCATCCGGAATCGCCGCTCGGCCGCCTCCAGGCCGAGGGCAAGCCGGTGCTCGGCCCCGAGGTCGTCGCCGCCGCCGAGCGCGGTGACACCGCGGCCACGCGGATCGTCGAGATCTGGGGGCAGCACGTGGGGGTCGGCGTGGCCAACGCGATCAACACCTTTGACCCGGAGGAGGTCGTGATCGGCGGCGGCGCGGCCCGCGCGGGGGAGCTGCTGCTGGGGCCCGCCCGGCAGGTCGCCGCCAACTACGTGTTCCCGGGCCTGTGGGGTCACACCAACATCCGGCTCGCGCGGTTTGGCGCGAACGCCGGGGTGGTCGGCGCCGCACTGCTGGCCGTGCACGAGCTGGAGCAGCCGTCGATCCGTGTACGTGGCTGAACCGGATTTGAGAACATAGACGGCAGTGGGATCGATCAAGCTGAGCACGACACTCGTTCCCCGCGGGCCGGCCGCGGCGATCGTGCTGGACGATGATCAGGTTGCCGAGGTGGGCGAGGGGGCCAAGCGGTTCCCGGTGGTGGCCGTGGTCAACGGGTACAGCTGGCGCACAACCGTCGCGCGGATGCGCGGAGAGTTCCTGGTTGGCCTGAACCGCGAGGTGCGCAGTGGGGCAGGTGTGGAAGCCGGCGATCAGGTTGATGCGACGATCGAACTCGACACCGCTCCGCGTGAGGTCGAGCTGCCTGCTGAGCTAGCCGGTGCCCTGGACGGCGACCCCGCCGCCAAGGCGGCGTTCCAGGGGTTGGCCTTCACCCACCGCAAGGAGTACGCGCGCTGGGTTGCTGAGGCCAAGCGCGCGGATACCCGTGAGCGCCGGGTCGCTGAGGCGCTGGCGAAGCTGCGCGAGGGTGAGAAGCTGCGCTGAGGCCGCTCGGTTCGCCGCGCGGGCGGGCGGAGCTTGCCCCGCAGTGAGTTGCCCCGCCGCTAGGTGTCGCCGCGCAGCAGGTCCGCCGCGCGCACGATCCCGCTCTCCAGGGCCCGCTCAGCGAGGATGATGCGCTTCTGGTTCTGGGGCAGCTGGTTCAGCTCAAAGCGTTCGAACAGCACCGACAGGTGGCTCTTGACGGCCGCGAGGCTGAGGAACAGGCGCTCCGCCACCTCTTGATTGGTCGCGGGCGTGGCGCGGCCCTCGGCGGCTATCGGCCTACACAGCTCCACCAGCACGCGGCGCTGGGCCTCTGAGACCTCCGGCGCCTCGCTCTCCGAGGACACGATCGTGGCGACCACCTCGCTGGGGCCGGGGTCGCGAAAGCCGGCCCGGGTCGAGCCGGCCGTGATCACGTCACCGTCGCGCAGGATCCGCTGTCCGTGCAGGCGTTCGCCGCCGACGAAGGTGCCGTTCCGAGACAGACCGTCATCCTCAATCATCCAGCGGTTCCCGCGGGGCTCCAGGTAGGCGTGGATGCCGGACACGCGCGGGTCCCAGGAGATCTCAAGGTCGGTGCCCGGGGCACGGCCGACCACGACCCGCTCATGGTCCAGGGTGATCACCAGAATCTCATCGTTCCCGTCGCGCAGGAACAGGAACGGCTTGCGCTTGCGTTCCGCCAGAACCAGTGCCTGCAGCTCGATCGGCCGGATGTTCGGCCCCAGTACCTCCACCTGCTGAGCTCTCACCGGGTCAGCGTACAGCCGCTGCCACTCGTTCTGCTCAGGCTGTGATCGGAATGTGGCCGGGCTGGGCTGCCACGCGTGTCAACCAGCTGCGGATGGCGGGGTAGGGGCTCAGGTCAAAGCCGCCCTCATCAGCGACGTGCGTATATGCATATAGGCTGATGTCGGCCACGCTGTAGCTGTCCCCGACCAGGAACTCCCGGCCCTCCAGCCCGCGCTCCAGGGCTTCAAGCGCCTTGGTCCCGCCCGCGTGCAGGCGTTTGTGGAACTCCTCTGAGGCGTCGACTCCGAACAGGTTCAGGAAGCGGGCGACGGCGATGTTGGGCTCGTGCTCGTATTGCTCGAAGAACTGCCAGGAGAGCACCTGGGCCCGGGTATAGGGGTCCTGGGGGAGGTACTGGGTGCCCTCGGCCAGATAATCGATGATCGCGTTGGACTCAGCCAGGTGACGGCCGTCATCCAGGACCAGCACGGGGACGCGCAGGGCCGGGTTCAGATCGCCCAGCACCTCGGGTCGGTTCGAACGGTCCAGCACGTCCAGCTCCTCCAGCAGGGCGGCGAGCAGTCGGACCTTGTAACAGTTGCCTGAGCGAGAGTTGTTGTAGAGCAGCATCGGTTCGCTTAACGATTTTCAGGTGCCGAAGCGGACGCCCTGATTGTGGCTGCTAGCCTGATCGCTCGCGCGGCGCGGCTGTGGCGGAATTGGTAGACGCGCAGGCTTCAGGTGCCTGTGTCCCTTGGGACGTGGAGGTTCGAGTCCTCTCAGCCGCATTCCGGGTCCTCGGGGCCTCACCAGGCTTCGGAGCCGCCGAAAGCTCTAAGAAATCGGGCTAACTGCTCGCCAGGTTGTGGTTTCTGCGGTAGCTTTTCGCATCGTGGGCAGTTTCGGGAATGGTCGAGGAATAGGCCAACACTCAAGCAAGCATGCAATCCCGGAGCCCCAGGATCGACAGATGGCCGGTCGCGTGGCTGGCGGCATCTGGATTCTGGGTGGGATCTCGGTTGCCCTGGGGACGCTGCTGGCCAACCGCTCAGACGTCGACTGGCGGGTGCTTGGACCGCTGTGCGCCGTAGCGGTTATCTGGGGTGCTTGCCGCGGCTGGCTGCTCGACTGGACACGCACCCCGCGCTGGGCTACCCACGCAACGATGCTGGCCGCGGTTGCTGTCGGGTCGGCGATGGTTGCCGCCGGCGGGGGGTCTGACTCGGTCGCATGGCCGACGTTGCTGTGGCTCGCGCTGTATGCCCTGTACTTCTATGCGCCCAGCGTCTCATTCAGCTACCTGATCGTGATCGCCGCGGCCGTGGCCGCTCCGCTCGCCTACGACACCCACGACACGCTGCACAACTCGCTGCTCGGCACGCTGCTGGTGACCGCGGCCTGCGGCGCGCCGGTCGCTGTCGCGCTCGTCGTCTCCAAACGCGGCCTGGTTCGCCGGCGCGAGTCAGCCGAGGCACAGGCGCTGACCGACTCACTGACCGGGCTGGCCAACCACCGGGAGCTGCAGCGCGCGCTGGCGGAGCTGAACGCTGAGGGCGCGGCGCTCTCGCACTATGCCGTGGCGGTTGTCGACATCGACGACTTCAAGGCGATCAACGACGCAGCCGGACATGAATACGGGGACGGCGTGCTGGTGGCCGTCGCGGCCTGTCTGCGCCAGTTCACGGAGGCCGAGGAGGTGCTGGCCCGCAGCGGTGGCGACGAGTTCACCTGGCTGATGCCGCGAGCGAGCGCGACCGAGGCCAGGGACCGGATTGACGCGGTCCGCAAGCTGCTGGGCCGTCAGCGCCACTCATACCGGATCACCTTGTCCGCCGGAGTTTGTGATGAGCGCCACGGCAATGACGCGAACGAGCTGATCCGGCTGGCGGATGCCGCCCTGTACTGGAGCAAGTCCCGCGGTCGTGACCGCTGTCAGGTCTATGACCCGGTGGTGGTGGACGCACTCAGCCCTGATGAGCGCGCCTCACGGCTGAAGCGCTCACAGGCGATGCTGGGTCTGCGCGCGCTGGCCCAGGCGATAGACGCGAAGGATCCGGACACGCTCGCGCACTCAGAACGCGTCGCCGAGCTGGTGCTGCGCCTGGCCCTCGCCGGTGGCTGGGAGGAAGACTCGGCACTGGCCCTGCGTGATGCGGCGCTGGTCCACGACGTCGGCAAGATCGGTGTCGATGACGCGCTGTTGCACAAGCCGGAGAAGCTGACCGACGCCGAGCGCGGAGAGGTCCACTTTCACGCCGAGCTGTCCGCACGGATCACCACCGGCGTGCTGAGCGAGGAGCAGGTCAGCTGGGTGCGCTGCCACCACGAGCGCTTTGACGGACGTGGCTATCCTGCCGGTCTGATCGGGGCTGAAATCCCTGACGGTGCGGCGCTATTGTCCGTCGCTGACGCGTTTGACGTGATGACCTCCGGGCGCGCTTACTCCCCTCGGCGCAGCCGTGCGGAGGCATTGGCGGAGTGCCACTCGCTCAGCGGGACGCAGTTCTCGCCGGACGCGGTCGCGTTGTTGGAGCGGGTCGTGACGCTGAAGCCAGAGATCGTGGAGGGGCCAGTCTCATCCGTGGAGGCGCTTGCCAAATGACAGAGTTCTTGCGTGCCTCCGGTTGAGCGGAGCAATCGGGTACCTTCGAGCAAATGTCGGCCGGATCCGACTCGCGGCTTATCGATTCGCGGGTGACTTTCGAACAGGAACGCTTCGAGCTTGTTGACGGACAGCGCTTGGAGGTGTCCGGGCGCTGGTTCGGCGTCCGCGGACGCCGGTTCGTGCGTCCCGAGCTGCTCTTGACGGTTGACGGGAAGCCCCGTCGTGTCCTTGCCGATCTGGAACACAAGCCCTGGCCCGCCGATGACGGGGCCAGCTGGTTCGCGTCCTTCCCCGGCAGCGTCGAGCCCTCAGAGCTGGAAGAGCCCAGGCTGACCGTCTCCCCGGACATCACGGTCGCGCTGGAAGCCGCGGCTCCCAAGCGGCGCCGTGCGCGGCCCAAGCAGCCGGCCAAGCCCAAGCAGGAGCATGAGGCTCGTAGGTCTGGCACAAGTGCGCCTGAGGAACGCGGTCCGGAGGCTCCTTCAGAGGACGCGCCGTCCGAATCACGGCGGGCACCGCTGAACGATGCGGATGCCGTGGCCGAGGCAGAGGGAGCCGCCAAGGCGGCGCGGCGTGAGCTGCGCAACGTGCGCGGTGATCGTGAGCGCCTGCGCAGCGAGCTGTCCGCCGCGCGCAATGAGGCCCTTGATCAGGCTGACGCCGCGCGCAACGAGCTGAAGTCCGCGCGGGCCGAGTTCGAGAAGCAGCTGAGCGCGCTGCGTGAACACTACGAGTCCAAGCTGTCCACGAGTGAGCGCGAGCACAAGGAACAGATCGACGCGCTGCGCAACGAGCACGACACGGCGCTGAAGTCACTGAGCGACGAACACAAGCAGCAGCTCGACTCGCTGACGAGCAAGCACAAAGAGCAGGTTGAGTCGCTGCGCAGCGAGCACACCGAGCAGCTCAGCTCGATCCGCAGCGAGCACAAGGAACAGGTCGACTCGCTCAGCGGCGAGCATCAGAAGAAGCTCGAGGAACTGCGCAGCGAGCTCCGCGCGCGGATCGACGCGACCGACCTGGAGCTGGAGACCACGCGCAAGCAGCTGGAGTCGGCCCAGAGCGATCTCAGGCAATCACGCGATGAGGCCGCGACGCTGAAGAGCCAGCTGGAGCGCACGGGTCAGGAGCTCGAAACCGACAAGCAGAGCCTCGGCAGCGCTGAGACGGAAATGCAGCGTCTGCGCCACGAGCTGGCCAACGCCCAAACCGAGCATGAGCGCGTCAGCAAGGAGTTGTCGGCGATCCAGGGGGAGCGTGACGGCGTCGCTTCCGAGCGCGACTCACTCCGCGCTGAACGCGACAAGCTGGCTGAGGAACGCGATCAGCTGATCCAAGCGCGCGACGCGGCGATCGAGTCCAGCAACGCGCTGACCTCCGAGCGTGATGCGGCGGTTGCCGAGCAGCAGACGCTGAAGGCCGGGCATGACGCACTGGTGCAGATGCGCGACCGTGTGGTTGCAGACCGTGACGCGGCGGTCTTTGAGCGTGACGCTGCCGTAGCCGAGCATGAGAAGCTGATCAAGGCCAACTCTCAGCTCACCGAGCAGCGCGATGACCTGGCCAAGGAACGCGAGATGCTGCGCAGCAAGTACGGCGCCGCAGTTTCCGACCGGAAGGAAGCGCTGGCCGAACGTGACGCCGCGCTGCGTGAACGCGACGCCCTGCGCAGCCGTCAGAAGAACGACGCCGCGAGCGGCCCCGATGAGAAAGCCGCTGAGCTGGAGGCCGTCCTCGCCGAGCGCGACGCCCTGAGGCGTGAGCGTGATGACGCGGTCAGTGACCGCGACGCGCTGACCCAGGACCGCGACAAGGCCATCAAACAGCGCGACTTGCTGCGCAAGGAACGGGTCGATGCCATGGGTGAGCTCGACAGCCTGAAGCGCGAACGCAAACAGCTTGCCGCTGAGCGGGACAACCTCGTCAGAGAGCGCGACCAGGCCGAGCGCCAGCGCGAGGGGATGGGTGAGGAGCGCGACCAGCTGACGCGTGATCGTGAGCGCACCTCCAAGGAACGTGAGCAGCTGGTCCAGGAGCGCGACGCGGCGCTGGCCCAGCACTCGAAGCTGACGAAGGAACGCGACGCCGCGATGGCCGAGCACGCGCGTATCTCGAAGGAGCGCGACGTTGCCATCTCCCAGCGCGACGAGGCTGCCGCCGCGGCTGCGGCTGCCGCCAAGCGCGAGGAAGCAGCCGCCAAGCGTGCGGAGGCCGCGACCAAGCGTGCCGAGGCGGC
>JAFMRN010000087.1 GCA_017354065.1 Solirubrobacterales bacterium | reverse complement strand
ATGGCAACAGTACCGGCCCTCGCGGAGCCACTTTCAGATGGCGTGATCACGCTGCGGCGGATCTCTGACTGGGATATCCCGGACATCCTGATCGCGTTCCAGGATGACCCTGAGATGGCTGCCGGCCTGGGTCTTGCGCGGGCGCCGAGCGGCGCGGACCTGGGCTCCGAGGTGGAGCGCAGCGACGCCTCCTGGGAAGCCGGACGCCCGCAGCTGACCCTCACGCGGGCGGGCTCCGATGACTGCATCGGCCGCTTGGAGATCGACCTGGCTGCCCGCGCCTGCCAGATCTGGGTCTCCCCGGGGCAGCGGGGCCGGGGCTACGCCCGCCGGGCGCTGGCGCTAGCCGGCGACTGGCTTGGCGCTGGCGCTGGGTGCCAGCAGCTTCAGTGCGGTCAGGATCGCCCGCGTGGCGGGTGACTTGTTCATCGTGCAGAAGTGGATGCCGGGCGCGCCGCGTTCGAGCAGCTCCGCGCACTGCAGCGTCGCGTAGCTGACGCCGAGCTCTGCCACCGCTTCGGGGTTGTCCTCGCGCTTCTCCAGCTCGGCCATCAGGCCCGGCGGGATCGTGGCACCGCACAGGCCGGTGATCGTCTTGATGGACTTGAAGTTGGTGATCGGCATGATCCCCGGGATGATCGGCACGTCGATCCCGGCGAAGCGGGCCGCCTCAACGAAGTTGAAGTAGTACTCGTTGTCGAAGAACAGCTGCGTGATCAGGAAGTTCGCGCCGGCGTCGACCTTCGCCTTGAGGTAGTGCAGGTCCGTCAGCGCGTCCACGGCCTGGAGGTGGACCTCCGGGAAGGCGGCGCCGCAGATGCTCAGCTCGGGGTGGCGCTCGCGGATCAGGGTGACCAGCTCCTGGGCGGTCTTCAGTCCCTGGGGGTGCGCCTTCCACTCGGTCTGGCCGCGCGGCGGGTCGCCACGCAGCGCCAGGACGTTGTCGATCCCGGCGGCGGCGAGGTCATCGAGCACGTTCCCCACCTGCTCGGCGGAGGCACCAACGCAGGTCAAATGCGCCATGGCCTCAAGGTCCAGCTCCTGCTTCAGCCAGCTGACCGTCTCCAGCGTCTTTTCCTGAGTCGATCCGCCGGCGCCGTAGGTGACCGACACAAACGCGGGGTCCAGCTCCCGCAGGTCCGTCAGCGCCTCACGCAGGTTGGCCTCGCCCTCATCGGTCTTGGGCGGCATGAACTCAAAGCTGAATACCGGGCCGTCAGCCTCGGCGATGATCTGATCGATCCTGGTCACGCAGCAGAGGCTACCAACCTTGACAAAAGTTTGTCAGGGTTGGGCTGCGATCCATCTGCTTGCGGAGCTGGCCGGATCCGGGGCGCGGCTCGCTTCGCCCAACCGCTTCAGGTGGGTGAGGTAGGAGAGGGTCTCGGGCAGCCGCCAGGTGGCGGTACCCGGGGTGAGCGGCTCAGAGAAGACAGCCGGGATCAGCTCGAGCGCTGTCTGTGGCTCGTGATTCAAGCCTGCTCTGGCTGCGTCCAGGCGCTGGCTCAGTAGCTCGCGGTTGGCGTCGATATGAGCCCGCACATCCGTGAAGGGGCGACCGTGGCCCGACACGCACAGGCGCGCGTCCAGTGCTTCGAGCGTGTCCATCGATCCGAGGAACTCGCCCAGGGGGTCGGGGCTGAAGCCGAAGTCGAAGTAGGGGGAGACGCGCCCCAGCAGGGTGTCGCCGGAGATCAGCAGCCGCTGCTCCGCGTTGAACAGGCTGACGTGCGAGGGTGCGTGGCCGGGCGTCTCATACACGTGCAGGTCGCCCAGGTCGGACGGGATCGAGACGCCGTTGACCAGCTCGTGCTCGGGTTCCAGCAGCGCGTCCACGCCGGAGGGCATGCCCCGGTGCTGTTCTAAGAACTCGCGCAGCGGCGCCTCGGGCACGCCGCTCTGGATGCCGATCTCGAAGTGATGCTGCAGTGCTTGTTCGGGATCGCCGTAGGCGCTGCGCGCGTGCGCCAGGTTCGGGTTCAGCCACAGCTCCGCCCCGGTTTTGTCGAGGATCGTCCGGGCCTGTCCCCAATGGTCGGAGTGCGCGTGGGTGATGACGAGCGTGTGTACGTCCTTCAGCGACAGGTCGACCTGGGTAAGCGCGAGGGTCAGCGCCTCAAAGGAGCCTTCAAGGTTCGTGCCGCAGTCCACCAGTACCAGCCCGTCACCGGCGGCGATCGCGTAGGCGTTGCCGTGCGGAACAACCGGCCAGGGCAGCGGCAGGCGCAGGCGCCAGAGCCCCGGTATGACCCGCTCACCGCGGCCGAGTTCGGTCTTGGTCATCCGCGAGACGATATTGGGGTTTACTGCGCTGAGATGGGTGCTTTGTCAAATCTGCTGGCCGGCGGGCCGGAAAAGCTGATCGCCCCGGGCGTCTGGCAGCTGGCCGGGGGACTCGGCCACACGATGAACGTGTACTTGATCGAGGAGCCCGGCGGCGGCGTGACCGTGTTCGACGCCGGTGTGGAAGTGATGGCCCCGGCGATTTTGGCCGCCGGCGCGCGGCTCGGTGGGATCAAGCGGGTGGTGCTCGGCCACGCCGACTGTGACCACCGCGGCGCGGCGCCGGGGTTGGGTGCGCCCGTGTATGTGCATCCGCTGGAGGTTGAGGCGGCCCGGTCACCCGCCGTGCGCCGCCACTACTGGAACCTCGAGCTGCTGGCGCCGTGGGTCCGGCCGTTGTATGCGCACCTGTTCTTCAAGGACTGGGACGGCGGGCCGGTCGAGGTTGCCGGAACGCTGGAGGAGGGCGACACCGTGGCCGGTTTCAGGGTCGTGGACCTGCCCGGGCACGCTCCCGGACTAATCGGGCTGTTCCGTGAGGAAGACCGCCTGGCGCTGGTAAGCGACCTGATCTACACGCTGAACGTGGAGACCTTCCTGCCGGGCAAGCCGCGCGTGCCGCACCCGGCCTTCAACCACGACACCGACCAGGCGCGTGAGTCGGTTGGCAAGCTCGCCGCGCAGGGACCCCAAGCCGTTTGGACGGGCCACACCCATCCGGTCTCCGGCACCGACGTTCCCGCACAGCTGATGGAGGCAGCGAAGGTTTAGATGGCCAAGAACAAGAAACTGAAGGCGCCGACGTCCCGGTATTCGGATCCAGAGGCCGGCGAGCTTGAGCTCCGCGGGTCACTCACGCTCGGCGCGCGCGTGGAGTACGCGGCCGCACTGGGCAGCGGTGTGAACCGGGAGGATGCGGCCCAACGTGCGGTCGAGCTGCTGTTCGAGAAGCTGGTGGTGCGCTGGACCGTCAACGGCGTCGCGACCAGGAAGCAGAACGAGCTGTTGGCCCGTTACCGCGCCGCCTCCGCTGAGGAACGTCAGTTTGTGCGCGAGGCGCTGCGCGCGCACGTGGGCCGGTTGTTCCCCGACATCCAGGTGCCGTGATCGACCCCGCGCGCCACGCGGCGCTGCTGTGTGACTGGTGCCTTGAGGTCCAGCAGGGGCAGGAGGTGCTCGTCGACACCACCACCGCGGCCGAGCCGCTGGCGGTCGCGCTGGAAGCCGCGCTGCTGGAGCGGGGCGCCTGGCCACACTTTGATCTGGCGTTGCCCGGACACGAGCCCCGTGTGCTCAAACACGGCCGCGAGCCCCATTTCGACGGCGTGTCACGCATCTCGCGTGCGGTCGCCGAGACGATGGACGCCCACCTGCACGTGCGCGCGCCGCAGAACATGCGCGAGCTGGCGGGTGCCGACCCCGCGCTGCTCGCGAGGCGCGCCAGGGCGATCTCCCCGCTGCGCGAGATCCGCCTGGCAAAGCGCTGGGCGCTGAGCATCTGGCCGACCGACGCGCAGGCTCAGGAGGCCGGCATGTCCTTGGCTGAGTACGCGGCGTTCCTGGAGCGGGCGCTGTTCCTGGACCAAGAGGACCCGCTGGCCGCCTGGCGGTCGCTGCGCGAGCGCCAGTCCCAGCTGCTTGAGCGGCTGGGATCAGCACGGCGCGTGCGGATCGAGTCAGAGCGCACCGACATCACGCTGGCGGTTGACGGGCGCACCTGGCAGAACTCGGACGGCCGGCGCAACATGCCCTCGGGCGAGGTCTTCACGAGCCCGCACGAGACCAGCGCCAACGGCACCGTGTACTTCGACGTGCCCTCCAAGGACAAGGGCGTTGAGGTGGCGGGGATCAGCCTGTCCTTTATCGACGGTGCGGTGGTCGAGGCTCACGCTGAGCGCGGCGAGGCCCAACTCAAGGCCCAGCTGGACGCCGATCCGGGTGCCAGACGTCTCGGTGAGATCGGGATCGGCACCAACTACGGGATTGATCGCGCGACCGGCTCGACGCTGCTCGACGAGAAGATCGGCGGCACCGTGCACCTCGCGCTGGGCCGCTCCTATCCGGAGTGCGGTGGCGTGAACGAGTCGGCGATCCACTGGGACCTGATCTGTGACCTGCGCGGCGGTGGGCGGATCAGCGTTGACGGTGAAGTCCTGTCGGAGGACGGGCGCTTCAGCTGACCCCGGCCGGGGTCGTTTGGAGCCCGACCGGAGGTCGTTTATGTGCCGCGCGCGAGGCTCGCGCGTTTATGCGCATAAGTGGGGTTATAGATGGGGTTATAAAATCGCGAGCCTGTGGTCACCAGGTACAACAACCCCGGAGCGGAGGTAGGACAACGCGCGAGCCGGTGAGGGCGACGTTCACCTTCGCGTATCAATAGGCTCTTGCAGGCATGCGCCGCACGAAGATCGTCGCCACCATCGGTCCCGCAAGCCGCGAGCCGGACGTGCTTGCCCGCATGGTTGAGGCCGGTCTGGATGTGGCACGGCTGAACTTCTCTCACGGGGACCGCGAAACCCATCAGGAAAACGTCGAGCGGATCCGCAAGGCGGCCTCGGTTGCCGGGCGCCCGGTGGCGATCCTGCAGGACCTGCCGGGTCCGAAGCTGCGGATCGGGACGCTGAAGGACGGGATCGCGGAGCTGAAGGGCGGCGACCGGCTGATGCTGCACGCCGGCTCAACGGCGGAAGGCAACGAGCGTCAGATGTCGGTCACCTGGGCCGGGCTGGCAGACGCGGTCGACCCCCAGGACGTGATCTACCTGGCCGACGGTGCCATCCGCCTGCGTGTCGACGCGGTGCGCGGCGGTGACGGTGAGGTCGACTGCGAGGTAGAGGTCGGTGGCAACGTGGCAAGCCGCCAGGGATTGAACATCCCGGGCTCCACGCGCGGGCTCAGCGCGGTGCCTGAAGCCGACCTGGAGATGCTGGCCTTTGGTGAGAAGATCGGCGTTGACCTGGTTGCGCTCAGCTTCGTGCGTTCAGCCGAGGATGTGACCAGCGTCCGCGAGCACACGCGCCTGCCGCTGATCGCGAAGGTTGAGAAGCCCCAGGCGGTGGATGCCGCCGAGGAGATCATTCGCGCGGCGGACTGCGTGATGGTCGCGCGCGGGGACCTCGGCATAGAGCTGCCGATCGAGGAGGTTCCCGGCGCTCAGAAACGGCTGTTGAGCCTGGCGGGGAAGCTCGCGCGTCCGGCGATCACCGCCACCCAGATGCTCGACTCGATGGTCCGCTCCAACCGGCCGACTCGCGCCGAGGCGACTGACGTAGCCAACGCGATCTACGACGGGACGGACGCGGTGATGCTCTCCCAGGAGACGGCCGTGGGTAACTACCCGGTGGAGGCTGTCGCGATGATGGCCTCAATCGCGGATCGCACTGAGCAGGACCTTCCCTACCAGGAGTGGACCGAGAACCGCGTGCGCCGCGACGCGCGTGACCCCGCCTACACACTTGCCTACAGCGCCTGTAACGCCGCGCGCGAGCTGCATCTCGACGCGCTGGTGGTGCCGACCCTGTCGGGCCGCTCCGCGCGACTGATCTCGGCTCACCGTCCGAGCGTGCCGATCTACGCGCTCAGCCCGGGCCGCGAGACGGTGCGACGCTGCGGCCTGATGTGGGGTGTGCAGGCCGCATCGATCCGGCGGCACGAGGTGACCGAGGGGCTGATCGCGGACTCCTGTCGCAGGGTCGTTGAGTTGGGCTGGGTCAAGCCCGGCAGCCGCATCGCGATCACGGCGGGCCTGCCGTCGGGGCGTCCGGGAACCACGTCGCTGCTGCAGATCCAGCGGGTGTAGGTGATGCGGCGCCTGCTCAGCGCGGCAGTCATCGCGGCTCTGGGTTTGAGCGCATGCGGCGCGGGCGCTGGTGCTCGCCTGGCGCCCACCCGAGCGACAGTTACTACTGGTTCTGCGACCCGGGTTGCGGTCAAGGTGGGCGGAACCAACCACACGCTACAGCTGCCAAAGGGCTGGCGGGCCCAAGCTTGGGCGCGCGTGCAGGGTGCGCGGTTTGAGACCTGGACGCCACAGCGCCGGCTGCTGGTCAGCTCCTCAGACGGACAGATCACCGAGCTGACGCCCGGGCGCGGGGCTCCCAAGGCAAAGACGCTGATCAACGGCCTCAGCGACCCCCAGGGCATGGCCTTCGACACGCTCGGCCACACGCGCGTGCTGTACGTGGCCGAGAACAACCAGCTCGACCGCTACGTCTGGCACGCCAACGGCACCGTCGGGTCCCGCAGCGTGGTGGTCGGCGGCCTGCTCGGCAGCGCCGGCTCGGGCAACCACCCGGCCAAGAGCATCGTGGTCGGGAAGAACCACACGATCTACATGACCGGCGGCAGCACCTCAAACGCCTCCGCCGGCGACCTGTCGGCGCACCCGCCGCGCGGGGTGATCTACGCCGTCAACCCGTCCACCCGCCGGCTGTCGGTGTATGCCACCGGCGTTCGCAACGGCGAGGGTCTGGGCTTCGCGCCTGACGGGTCGCTGTGGACCGCCGTGAACCAGCGCGATGACATCGCCTACCCGTTCCATCAC
The DNA here is from genome assembly GCA_017354065.1 of Solirubrobacterales bacterium. GTDB lineage: Bacteria > Actinomycetota > Thermoleophilia > Solirubrobacterales > Solirubrobacteraceae > Palsa-465. The sequence continues at coordinate 1,849 of JAFMRN010000087.1, read as the reverse complement.
GCCTACGCCGGGCAGCCAGACGCCTACGGCAAGGTGATCCAGGCCTACGTGAACGACCACCCGCCTGATGAGCTGACCCGCCTGCGCCGCGGCGCGAACCTCGGCTGGCCCTACTGCGACCCCGATCCCGACGTACACCCCGGTGTGCAGGGCTCGCCGCTGCACTACGCGCAGCTGGGCTTTGACAACGACGTACAGACCAACCCGGGCGGCAAGGCGTTCAACTGCGCCAAGCTGGAAAAGATCCAGCGCGGGCTCCCGGCCCACAGCGCGCCGCTGGGCCTGTCCTTTCTGGAGGGCAGCAAGGTCCCCGCGCAGTGGCGCAACGGCGCGCTGGTCAGCACGCATGGTTCCTGGGACCGCCAGCCGGCGGCCGCTCCCTCCGTGCTGTGGCTGCCCTGGAACTCGCGCACCAGGACGCTCGGCGCGCCGGTCAGGCTGATCAGCGGTTTCCAGCTCGCCAACGGAGACCGCTGGGGACGCAGCGTGGACGCGATCCCGGGCCCGGACGGCAACCTGTACGTGACCGACGACGGGTCGGGCACCGTCTACCGGATCGGGCCGTAGTAGGCCGCCTCCTGGCGGCCGAGCTCGGTGACCGGCGGGTCGTCGTAGAACCACTCACGCGCGACCCGGTGGAAGTTGCCGTGTGCCGAGAGCTGGCCCAGCAGCGCCAGGCACATGACCTCCATGCGCCGCCCGAAGATGTGATCGGGCGGGGCCGTCTCGTGGCGCATCTGGTTGAAGTAGGGCGAGCGCGGGTCCGAGATCTCGATCAGCACCTGAGTGGCGAGCTCGCGCGTGATCGTCAGCTCCTGATCGCGGGTGTACCACGCGGTGGCCGACTGGAACTGCTCCAGCACCAGCTCCGGGTCAAAGCGTGTCGGGTCGCTAAAGAAGCCGACCTCCGTCCCGAGGCGCATGATCGCCTCCGCATCCCCGGCGATGATCGCACGGACGGTATCGCGCTCAAGCTGCACCGCCGAGGCCGGCATCCGCTTGAACAGCCCGAAGTCGATGAACGCCACGCGCCCGTCATCCAGCAGCAAGCTGTTGCCCGGGTGCGGGTCACCGGAGAACTGATGGTGGCGGTAGACCGAGCCGAAGTAGAAGCGGAACAGGATCTCCCCGAGCCGGTCGCGCTGTGCCTGATCCAGGCGCTTGGCCTGCTCGAAGCCGAGACCGTGCACGTACTCGGAGACCAGCACGCGCGGGCGTGACAGCTCGGCAACCACGTCCGGGATCACTATGAACGGGTGGCCGCGGTGCAGCCGCGCGAGCGCCCGCTGGTTGTCGGCCTCAAGTTCGTAGTCGAGCTCCTCCTCGATCCGGGTGCGGATCTCGGTCGCCATCGCCTGGACGTCGATACCGGGCGCGATCCGCTTGGCGATCCGCAGGATCATCGCCAGGTTCTTCATGTCCGCGCGGACCGCCGCGTCGACGCCCGGGTACTGGACCTTGACCGCCACGTCACGGCCGTCACGCAGCGTTGCGCGGTAGACCTGCCCGATCGACGCGGCCGCGATGGCTTCCTGATCGAAGTCGGAGAACACCGCGCCGAGCCGCTCGCCCAGGTCTTGCTCAATCACCCGTCGCATCTGCGCGAAGGTCACCGTTGGGGCCGCGTCGCGCAGGGCCGCGAGCTTGGCCTGGAACTCTTCCTGGTACTCCGGCGGGACCAGGCCGGCGTCAAGGAAGGACAGGACCTGGCCGACCTTCATCGCGGCGCCCTTCATCGTCCCCAGCGCGGCGACGATCTGCTCGGCGGCCTGGAGGTTGCGCTGCTCGGCCGCATCGCGGCGCGCGTCGGCGCCCCGCATCGTGTTGGCCGCGCGCGTGCCGGCGTTGC
>JAFMRN010000280.1 GCA_017354065.1 Solirubrobacterales bacterium | reverse complement strand
CAACCTCCAGGGCCTGTTCAACCACGGCCGCCTGGCCGGAACCGGCTACGTCTCGATCCTGCCCGTGGACCAGGGCATCGAGCACTCCGCGGCCGCGAGCTTCGCACCGAACCCGGCCTACTTTGACCCCGCCAAGATCGTTGAGCTCGCGATCGAGGGCGGCTGCAACGCCGTGGCCTCCACCTTCGGCGTGCTCGGCGCGGTCTCGCGCAAGTACGCCCACCGGATCCCGTTCATCGTCAAGCTGAACCACAACGAGCTGCTGACCTACCCGAACCAGTTCGACCAGATCCCCTTCGGCAGCGTCCAGCGGGCCTGGGAGCTCGGTGCGGCCGGTGTCGGCGCCACGATCTACTTCGGCTCCGAGCACGCGACCCGCCAGATCCAAGAGGTCTCCGCCGCGTTCGAGGAAGCTCACGAGCTGGGCCTGTTCACCGTGCTGTGGTGTTACCTGCGCAACCCGGAGTTCAAGCAGGACGGCACCGACTACCACATCTCCGCCGACCTCACGGGCCAGGCCAACCACCTCGGCGTGACGATTGAGGCCGACATCATCAAGCAGAAGCTGCCCGAGAACAACGGCGGCTACCTGGCGATGCAGAAGCTCGACAAGGGCTATGGCAAGACCAACAAGCTCGTGTACTCGAAGCTGACCTCCGAGAACCCGATCGACCTGGCCCGCTACCAGCTGGCCAACTGCTACATGGGCCGCGCGGGCCTGATCAACTCCGGCGGCGCCTCCTCCGGGGCGACGGACCTGGCCGAGGCCGTCCGCACCGCGGTGATCAACAAGCGCGCCGGCGGCACCGGCCTGATCTCCGGCCGCAAGGCCTTCCAGCGTCCGCTGAAGGGCGGCGTTGAGCTGCTCAACGCGATCCAGGACGTGTATCTGGCTGAGGGCGTCACCATCGCATAGGTATCTGGCTGGGCGGCGGACAGGAGGGTGCCGAGCGGCCACGTGGCTGCGAGGCGGGCCCCTCCCGATTAGTTCCGCCGCCCGCAGAACCGCACTTTCGTCACACTTCGGTCACGTTACGTCCACTTGTTACGTAAACTGCACCGGCGATGTCCAATACCCAGTACGCGCTCAAGATGCGTCAGAGCCTCGCTCAGTTCGAGCAGGCCTTCCACCATGAAGCTGAGGAAGATCAGCGCCGGCGGGAGCACAACGAGGCCAAGGCGCAGTGGAAACGACGCAAGAAGGCGCATGAGATGGAGCTACAACGCCGCTCCGTGCGCTTCTACGTACTGGCCTTCTCCCTGATCTCAACGGCCGTCATCGTCACGGTCGTGATGCTGGCGACGCTGTACATCCTGCTCGTCTGAGCCGATCAGCTCCTGGGTCGCGCTGGACGCCGAAGCCGAGCGCGCGCACCGGGAGTTCACCCCGGATTGTTTCCCTCGCGGGCCCGCTATTTGGCGGGACCGCTCAGGCCCTTGAGTGCAGTGTCGACCTCTTCACGAACATCGCTCGTCGCCGCCGCTGCAGCACGCTCGTCCTGAATCTCCAGGTAGACCTCTTTGCGGAACACGGGAACATCCCGCGGCGCCTGGATTCCGATGCGCACTTTCTCGCCCATGATCGCCAACACCGACACCTCGATGTCATCGCCGATCATGATGCTCTGGTTCGACTTCCTGGTGAGTACCAGCATCTGATACGCCTCCATGCTCGACATTGGCTCCGGGCTGTTTCGATCCCGGACTTACCGTTGCCAACCCGGCCGGTCAGCAAGGCACAAGAATACAGTCCCAAGCCGGACGCTGGCAACCGTTGACCGCCTCCCGCACGCGAGATCAAGGCAAAAACACACGCACAGAGCTGGTTTCTTAGGAACCTTTATCTGACGTCTACCGTGCGTTGACCGTGGAGCACCCGAGCGGGCGCCCGACTATCCTGCGAGCTGATGCCAAGGAAATCTTTGAGGCCCGAGCTGAACCGGATCCGGGGGTGGGTGCGCCAGGGGCGCACAGACGCCTGGATCGCCCATCAGCTCGAGGTGACCGTGCAACAGATTCAAGCCTTCAAGCGCGAGCAGGAGCTCGAGCCCGACGGTGACAGCGGCCGTGCCGATCAACCCGATCCGACGCCGGATTTTGATGACGAGATAGATCTGCGCGCCGAGGACGACGCGGCTATCGCGGCCGAACTGGACGCGGAGGCTGAAGCACGCGCCAAGGCCGAGAAGGAAGCCGCTGAGAAAGCGGCCGCGGAGAAGGAAGCGGCTGAGAAGGCCGCCGCCGAAGCGGGCACTGATGAGGACTCTGACTCCGATGAGGACTCAGAGGAGACCACTGAGCGGCCCAAGCGCCGCCGCGGCCGCCGCGGCGGACGCTCGAACCGCCGCAAGAAGCCGGTCGGCCCGCTGGAAGCGACCTTCGACCACGGCGAGGAGGGGTATGGCCTGTGGCTCGACCCCGCCGTCCAGGATGACCCGGTATACGCCGAGCACTGGGCCGGCCACCGCCCCCTTGAGGTCAGCATTGAGGAGGACCAGATCATCCTCCGGCGTGCCGGCAGCGACGACTCTGACGACGCGTCCGACGACTCTGAAAACGACTCCTAGCCCCTGCAACTTCCCAAGGGTGCGCTGATCGCGAGGGGGTTGCGCAGTTACCGTTGCTCAGCACGGGGTAACTTCCCAACCCCCCTCACGCGTGTTGGGGGTTGGGAAGTTTCAGGGCTGCGATCCGTCGGACTCGCTCTCCTCCAGCCGTCGCCGGCCGCCGCCGAAATCCATCGCCCGCTGCAGGAAGCGCCTGAAGGCGGCGCCCACGAGCGTCGGCATGTCCCAGCATTCGGGGTTCGCCGGCGCGGTGGCGGCGGCGATGTCAAAGCACCATTCGGTGCCCTGCATATAGAAGCCGGCCAGCTCATCCGCAGTGAACTTTGAGCCGACGCGCCGGGTCAGCTCCGCGACCAGCGCGTCCACGATCCTTTCCATCAGCCGCTGCTGGGGCCGGGAGAAGCTCGCCAGGTTGCGCGCGTCCTGCTCCCACAGGGTCAGCAGCTGCTCGAAGCTCGGGTCCCCGGGCGCGCTCACGGGGCGCGGTTCAGTGAGTCAGCAGGAAAGCCTGCTCGCCGGACTTGACCATGCCCAGCGTGCGGGCCTTGGCCAAGATCGTCGCGGGCTGGTGCAGCGCGGCGGCTTCGGCCTTCAGCTGGTGGTTCTCCTTGGCCAGCGCCTTCACCTCGGCCAGCCCGTGGGCGGCCTGGGCGTGCGTTGAGGCAAGGTTCGCGAACCCGTCGATCCACAGCCACGCGACGATCAGCAGCGCGCCAAGCATCACCACGCGCGAGGCGCGGTCCCAGCGGATCCGCGATAGCGGCGCGCGGGAGCGCACATGGCGCGGACGGAAGCTCTGGCGCGACTGAACGCGCTGGCGCTGGCGCGGGAGCGCCTCGGCG
>JAFMRN010000279.1 GCA_017354065.1 Solirubrobacterales bacterium | reverse complement strand
GATCCCCGCTTCCCGGTTCGGCAAGCTGAAGACCTGCTTCCAGATCGCGATGGTGCTGGTGCTGATCATCGAACGCGGCCGCGTGGTGCACGCCTGGTGGGTGCACGTCGTCGTCTACGCGACCGTGCTGGTCACGGTGCTGTCCGGGCTCGAGTACTTCTACGGGGCGCTGAAGGGCGGTCTCGACTCGCTGGGCAACCGGCCGACCGATTAGTCGGCGTCGTGGTGTGCGTTACACGGGCATGACCACACCACTTCTCAAAGACAAACACGCAGTGATCTATGGCGGCGCCGGCCGGATCGGCCGCGGCGTCGCGCGGACCTTCGCCGCGGAAGGGGCGCACGTGCACCTGGCCGGCCGCACGGAGCGGCCGCTGGCAGAGTTGGCCGCTGAGATCGGCGCCGACTTCGCGGTGCTCGACGCGGCCGACGCGCGGGCGGTCGACGAGCATCTGGACGGGCTGGAGCGGGTTGACGTGTCCTTCAACCTTTGCTCCCGCGGTGACGTCCACGGCACCCCGCTGGCCGAGATGCCGGTAGACCGGCTGATGGCGCCGCTGCTCGGGTTGCGCTCGACCTTCGTTACCGCCGGCGCCGCTGCCCGCCGGATGATTGAGCAGCGCTCCGGGGTGATCCTCTGGCTGAACAGCGCGTCGGGCCCCGGCGCCGGTCCGGGGATGGGCGGCACCGGTCCGGCCGACGCGGCCATGGACAACTACATGAAACAGCTGGCGCGGGACAACGGGAGCAGGGGTCTGCGCGTCTGCGGGATCTGGACGGCCGGCGTCGATATGGACAACGTGATGGCCGGCTACTCGGCGATGGGGCGCGCGCCGCGGCTGGATGAGGTCGCGGACGCGGCGGCGTTCCTGGCCTCTGAGAAGGCCGGCGGCACCAGCGGGTCGGTGCTGAACGTCACCGCCGGGGTGGTGTTCTAGCGATGGTCGTCGATGAACGCGCACTGGATGCCCACCGGCGTGAGCTGCACATCCACTGCTACCGGCTGCTCGCCAACTTCGATGAGGCCGAGGATGCCGTCCAGGAGGCGCTGACCCGGGCCTGGCAGGCACGTGAGCGCTTCGGCGGCGAGCGCAACGTCCGCGCCTGGCTGTACCGGATCGCGACCAACGTTTGCCTCGACCGGATGCGCCAGCTGAAGACCCTGGATCGCAGCTTCGCGGAGGTCAGCTGGCTGACGCCCTACCCGGACACGCTGCTGGATGAGCCCGAAGCGATAGTCGTCGCGCGTGAGACGATCGAGCTGGCGTTCCTGGCGGTCATCCAACTGCTGCCACCGCGCCAGCGCGCGGTTCTGATCCTGCGCGACGTGCTGGAGTGGTCGGCGGCCGAGACCGCGGCCGCGCTCGAGATGACGGTGCCGGCGGTGACCAGCGCCCTGCAGCGGGCGCGCGCGACGATCGCCGCGAACCGTCCACCGGAGCGAGCGCCGAGCGAGCACGAGCGTGAGCTCCTGGCCGGCTTCATCGACGCGCACCAGCGGATGGACGCGGACGCGTCACTGGCGCTGGTGCGCGAGGACATCCGGATCACGATGCCGCCGCACCCGATGTACTTCTGTGGCCGCGGCCAGATGCGCGGGCTCTTCGACCAGGCCAGGGAGATGGGGGAGTGGCGACTGATAGCCACCGGCGCCAACCGGATGCCGACCGCCGCGAGCTACCTCAGGGCGCCGGGCGACAGCGTGTTCCGCGCGTTCAAGTTCGATGTGCTGAGGGTCGAGGACCGCCAGATCGCGGAGACGACGACGTTCATGCCGGACCTGTTTGAGCGGTTCGGCCTGCCCCTCACCCTCGATGTCTAGGCGCCGGCGTCCAGCCAGGCCCGGCGTGTCATGTGCGTCGGGGACGCGACGCCGGTGTCCAGCTCGGCGCGGATCTCCGAGAGCACGCCGAAGCGCTCCGCGACCACGTTGTGCTGGTGGATCGTCTCCAGGTTCTCCTGGCGCGCGGATACGAAGGTGTCACCGCTCAGCTGGGGCAGGCCCTCCACCACGCCGCGGATCATCTCGCGCACGCAGTCCTCGACAAACCGGGGCTGCTGGTGCGCCTTGGCGACCACGTGAGCCTCGTCCGAGCGCTTCATCAGCTCGTAGATCTCAGAGGACATCGACTGCTCGACAATCTGCACCAGGGTCTCGGCGTCGAGCTGTAGATCGGAGCCCTCGGGCAGCCCGATGAACAGCGTGCCGAGGCCGCGCTGGTTGTGCGTCGCGACCGGTACGGCGCGGAGGATCCGCTGGATCTCATCCTCGGAGAAGCCGTCCTCCTCAAGGCGCTCGCGCGCGCCCGCGGTGATGATCTCCTGTGCGCACGGGCAGGCGGTCATGCCCTGAGCGGTCACGCCGACCATCCGGCGGGTGGTTGGGGGGTTCCCCTCAGTCGCGACCGCCACGCCGTAGAGGTTGTAGATCTCCTGGGTCTGGATCCGCGAGACCGGCGCCGGCTTGTGCTCGGGGAAGCGCGCTGAGACGGTGACCTCCGCGCGCCGCGCGTTCTGGCGCTCGCGGACGCGGGTGGCGATCCGCTCGGCCAGCGCCTCGGCCTTGAAGCCGGACTCACCGAGCACGACCTCACCGATCACCTCGTTGACGACCTCTTCAAAGCGCGACATGTGCGCGCCCTTCTGCGCGGGACCGAGTTCCACGTTGCATTCGAACTTGGCCGAAAACAACTGTTCGACCCCGTCATGAGTGAGTCGAATGACCTTTTCAACGCCTGTCACCCCGACCTGGGAGAGGCTCAGCTGAACGCTCGGGGTTTGAGCCTGTACGTCGAGAAACTGCGTTGAGCTACTCATTGCTCCCACAACTTTAGTCCCCCGGCGTAGTCGGCCGGCTGTTGACCATCCCGGGATTGTGGTATGACTCGCCGGTCTCCTTGAGGGAGAGACATGAGAGGAGTGTCCGTGGACAATGCAGCTGTGCTGCTCTCCGGCAATCCCGCCGGCGAGCCTAACGACCCCTATGAAGAGGACGCTAAGCCGGCGTCAAGCGATGAGGAGGAGCAACGCTTCCTGGCGGACCCGCGTGGTTTCCAACGGCGTGCGGCGGAGCTTGACCTCGCCGTGGACCCGCCGATGGATTCACTGCGGCTGTATCTGCGCTCCATAGGCCGGGTCGCCCTGCTGAGCAAGGACCAGGAGGTCGAGCTGGCACGCCGGATCGAGCGCGGCGACATGAGCGCCAAGCAGCACATGATCGAGGCCAACCTGCGACTTGTGGTTTCGATCGCCAAGGCCTACCTCGGTCGCGGCCTGACGTTTCTCGATCTGATCCAGGAGGGCTCGATGGGCCTGATCCGGGCGGTAGAGAAGTTCGACTACAGGCGCGGCTACAAGTTCTCGACTTACGCGACCTGGTGGATCCGCCAGGCGGTGACGCGGGCGATCGCGGACAAGGGCCG
>JAFMRN010000278.1 GCA_017354065.1 Solirubrobacterales bacterium | reverse complement strand
CCACCGCAAGGAGCTGGCCCAGCTGATCACCGCCGAGTCAGGGCTGTGCCTGGCGGACACGCTGTATGAGACCGGCCGCGCCGAGGATGTGTTTCGCTTCGCCGCGATCGAGGCGCTGCGGGATAGCGGGGAGTCCTTTGCCGGCGACGTGTCGGCCAACGGCCGCGCCCGGCGTGCCCACACGCTCGAAGTTCCGTTGGAGCTGGTCGGTGCGATCACGCCGTTCAACCACCCGCTGAACCAGGTCGCGCACAAGCTGGCGCCGGCGATCGCGGCCGGTACGCCGATAGTGCTGAAACCTTCCGAGAAGACGCCTCTGAGCGCCTTCCGGCTGGCGGAGCTGATCGCTGAGGCCGGGCTGCCGGCCGAGGCCTGCCAGGTGCTCGCCGGAGACCCGGCGCTGGTTCTGGAGGAGTACCTCGCCCATCCGGCGCTGGCGCTGGTGTCCTTCACGGGCGGCGTGGCCGTCGGCAAGCAGATCGCGGCCAAGCTGGGCTACCGCCGTGCGGTCCTGGAGCTGGGCGGCAACGACCCCCTGATCGTGCTGGGCGACGCCGACCTCGATGAGGCCGCCGGGCTGGCGGTGTCGGGCGCGTTCAAGAACTCTGGACAGCGGTGTACGGCGGTCAAGCGGATCATCGCCGTTGATTCGGTCGCCGACGAGCTCGCCGCTCGGGTGCGTGACGGTGCCGCCGCTCTGGTGGTCGGCGACCCGGCCGACCCCGACACCAGGCTCGGCACGGTGATCGACGAGCCCGCCGCCGTCGAGATCGAAGCGCGCATCGGCGAGGCCGTGGCCGCCGGCGCGGAGCTTTTGTACGGCGGTACCCGGACCGGTGCGCAGCTGACACCGGCCGTGCTGGATCACGTGACCCCGGAGATGCGCCTGGTCGCAACTGAGACGTTTGGACCGGTGGCTCCGATCATCCGCGTGCCCGATCTGGACGCGGCGATCAGCGTCGCGAACGCAACCCCCTACGCGCTGTCAAGCGGTGTCGTCACCAATGACTGGCGGGCGATTCAGCGCTGCATCCGGGAACTGCGGGCCGGCACCGTGAACGTTCGTGAGGTGCCCGGCTGGCGCACCGAGCTGACGCCGTTCGGCGGCACCGGTGACAGCGGCCTGGGGATCAAAGAGGGTGTGCGCGAGGCGATCCGCGCGATGACCTTCACCAAGCTCTACACGCTGCCCTGGGGTTAGAGCCAGGGGTTGCTGGCCAGCTCCCGGACCACCGCTTCGCTCACGACCAGCGTCTGGGCGATTGTCTGCCAGTCCAGGTTCTCCGGCGTATCCGTCGGCAGGTGGTAGTTGCTGAGCGCCTTCTGACGGTTGAACGAGGTCAGCGTCGCGGTCGGGTAACCGGCGCGGCTCGGGATCACGGCGTCGGTCGAGTTGCGCGAGCGCAGCCCCCGGACCAGCGGCGCGCCGGCCTGATCCGCGACGCGCGCGACGAGGTCCCTGAAGGGACGGAAGTGGTAATCCTCCATCACCACGGCGCCCTCCCCCTCCAGCAGCACCAGCTGCGGTGAACCGACCGTGTCAACGCACAGGAAGTACGTGCTGGCGGGGTCCAGCTCCGGGAAGTGGCGATCGGCGAAGGAGTAGATGCCGCCCTGGATGACCTCCTCGGCGCCGCAGGAGACCAGCAGCACGCGGACGCCCTGGACCGGCTGCTCCGCGAGCCGCTCGGCCAGTCCGACCAGCACCCCCAGCGCGCTCAGGTTGTCGTTCGCCCCGGGGACCGTCTCGCTGGAGAAGATGTCCGCGAACGCGGCCGTGCCAACAGCCGACAGGCCGGCGCCGAGCGCCAGTACCCCGCGGCGCCGCGCCAGCGCGCCCCAGGCGGTCAGCAGCGGTGCGGACAGCACCAGCCACCACAGCGGCAGCGACGTGTCAAAGCGCTCCAGCAGGCCCGGAAACGTCTTGCCGGCCCAGGTCTGGGCGCTCTGGTCGAACACGAGCCCGGTCGGCGCCGCGTCGTGGTGACCGAAGATCACCAGCGTCCGCTCTGCCTCCGGGTCCCCGGCCTCAGCCACCACGTTCTGGGTAGGCACGGGCACGGCGAGGCTGCGCACCAAGCGCGGCCCGTTGGAGACGTCGTCAGCGATCAGCCCGGCGGCCGCCGCCGCGGCCAGCGCGCCGAGCTTTCTCAGTCTGAGAAACGCCAGCAGGCCGCCGGCGGTCGACAGTGCGGTCAGGGCGCCGATCACCTTCGCGTAGCCATCCTGGAAGCTGGCGCTCTCCACCTGCGCGGTGGCGCCGTGGGCGCTCAGACGTTCGGCCAGCCAGGCGGCGGCGTCGGCCTCGCCCGGGGACCCGGGTGAGCGCAGCAGCGTCGCGAGGTGCTCGATCGTTTCGCGGACTGAGGCGCTGACGACATCTGAATCGTCGGGGCTGTCGGGGGAGGACTGCCGGCGGCCGGGCAGGCGGAACGATGGCATGTAGCCGCGCACAGTACCTGACACGCGATCGCGGAGGCCGTCATCTACGCTGTGGAAATGGCTTCTTCTGGGCTCGGAATTCAGGCGGCAGGGAAGATCGCGCAGCGGGTACCGGTGCTGCGTGCGCTGCCCGTTGTTGAGCTGCTGATGTGGGGCGAGGTCGCGATCCTCGCCAAGCAGCACCTGGAGCGGTTGACCCAGCCCGAGCGCCGGCGGTTGGTGGAACTGGTCAAACAGGCCAAGGGCAGGCCCAAGAACCTGAGCGTCTCAGAGCGTGACGAGCTGTCCGCGCTGGTGCAAAAGGCCGAACCCCGGATGTTCCTGGCCGACTGTGCGGAGAAGCTGTCGCCCGTCGGCGTGCCGGAGGCGGTCAGCCGCCGGATCGGCGGCCGCTAGCGGTGTCGAAACGAACAAAGCTCCCGGCGCGGGCGAGCTTTGTGCACAGATGCACGAAAATCGTGCTTAATCGATCCGAGCACCGGTGCGACTGACCGCTTTGTGCATATGAGCACCTAAGCAGCGACGACCGGCGGCCGCGGACCGCCCGGCACCGTCCACACCGCGTCATCACCGACCGGGTGCCGCACAACGCGTCCGTCATGCAGCAGCTCCAGCAGCGCGGTCTCGGCGCCGGTACGGTCGGGCAGATCGTTGGAACGCGTCAGCAGCGCCGCCACCTCCTGGGTGGTCAGCCCAGACCCGAAGTAGTCGAGCAGCTCGGAAACGTCCTCCGGCGGCTCACGACGGCTCAGACCCGGATCGAGGTTCGCGATCAGCACGTCGTAGGCTTCGACCGGCTGCATCCCGCCGGCCTCCAGCCGGAAGCTGTCACTGCGGCGCCTGAACACCACCGACGGGGCGGTGTAGCGCACGGCCCCGTCTGAGTTGCCGGCCTTGCCCTGAAGCTCGGTGGCCGATCCCGCGGCGGTCCGCGTCTCCTTCTTGTCGGCCTCATATTCGCGCAGCACCTCGGGATCGTCGATCAGCCCGACCACG
>JAFMRN010000277.1 GCA_017354065.1 Solirubrobacterales bacterium | reverse complement strand
CGCTGGACGCGGCGGCGCCAACAGCTGGGAGCAGGTCGCCGGCTTCATGGCCGACGCCGCAGCCGACGACGCGATCATCGCTTCGCGCTCGATGAACACCTCGGAGCGCGCGGCCCGCGCTGAACGGGCGCTGTCAGAGGCCGGGATCGGACCGGGTCACCCGAGCCTGTATCCGTCCAGCAAGATGCCTAAGGAGCCGAGCTGATGAGTCCCTGGACATGGTTTGGAGTCGGCGCGGCGGTCGCCGTGCTGGGTGCGATCCGCGCGACCTTCTCGCCCTGTGGCCAGTCGATGCTGGCGAGCCTGACCCCTTACGCGGAGGCGGGGCGCGGCAACCGCTGGCGGGTGACCGCCAGCGCCTTCTCAGTCGGCGCGGTCTGTGCCGGCGCGCTCGGCGGGCTGTTCTGGGGCAGCCTCGGGTCGCTGGCACCGGGCGGCAGCTGGCGGTTAGTCACCGCGCTGGTGGTCCTCGCCGTGGCGCTGAGCATCGATGCGACGCCGCTGCGTACGCGGCTGCCCTTGACCAAGCGCCAGGTGAATGAGGACTGGATGTCGACCTTCCGCGGCTGGGTCTACGGCGTCGGGTTCGGCGCGCAGCTGGGGCTCGGGTTCATCACGCTGGTGGCCTGCGCCGCGATCTATGCGACCTTCGCCGTGGCGTTCCTGTCCGGCAGCCCGCTGATCGGCGTGTGCATCGGCGCCGTGTTCGGCGCGACCAAGGCGGCGTCACTGCTGCCGGCCGGCATGGCCCGCACGCGTGAGGCGCTAGTCGCCCTGCACCAGGGCCTGATCCGCGTGGAGCCCTTCAGCGTGCGCGCGGTCCCGGTGGCGGAGCTGGCGGCGCTGGCGGTCATCACAACCGCGCTGGTATGAGGGTCGCCGGCCACGGTGTCGAGGTCACGGTGCCGCACGGCTGGGAGGCTCGGATCTCCCGCGGCGGCAGCGGTCCGGTGCTGCACATAGCAAGCTTCCCGCTGCTCGCGAGCGACGGCGACTTCGGCGGCGCGGCGACCGGACGGATGCGCCTGGGTGACGCCTTTGCCGCACTGGTCGAGTACGTCGACCCGAAGCTGATCCGCCCCGGCGTCGGCCTGTTCGCGGCCACCCGGCCGCCGCTCCCGCGCCTGGACGAGTTCTCCCCTTCCCAGCTGCAGGCCACCCGCGCCGGCCAGCTCGGCTGGCAGCGGTTCTTCACTGAGTCGGGACGAACCTGTTGTCTCTACGCGGTGATCCGGCCCGGGGCCGAGCGCCCGGACAAGTTGGTCAAGCGCCTGGCCGGGGCGCTGGAGACTCTGCACCTGAGCTAGGCACCGTTGATCGGCGGGACCGGCGTCGTGCTCGTCGGCGCGGGGGTCGTGCTGGTCGGCGGCGGACTTGGCGCCGGGCCCGGCTGACCCTGCAGTGTTCCCTGATAGCTGGCCGCGTCGTGTGGCGCGCCCAGCGGGCATGGGGTGTGGTCGCTGCGCCGGGTGTTTGTGTAGGTAGCCCGCACGGCGGTCGCGTACCAGACGCCGCCCACCCGGGCGCGGCCGAGCAAGCGCACGCTGACCGTGTAGGGCACCTGACTCGCGTTCTTGTAAACGCGGCCCATGCACTCCAGGTCGGTGCTGAAGCTGCCGTTGCCGCGGTACAGCCCCGGGCCGATCCGGCGCAGGTTCAAGCGGCTCACACGCCCCCCTGACAAACCTCGGCCGAGCCCCAGCTGCGCACAGACGCTGGCCTTGCAGCGCTCGGACTGGAACTGCCAGGTGCGCGTCACGCCCTGACCCTTGCTCTCACCGGGAATCCCGGCCGCGACGGTTACCCGGCCGTTCATCGTGAAGGCGCCGTGGAACCGCGCGTCGATCTTCGGCGGCGGAGCCTTGGTGGCCGCGGATGCGGCTGCGGCCGCCAGCGCACCCGCGAGCGCGCACAGCAGAACCGCGGCCCCAATACGAACTTTGGTGATTTTGATCCGGGGGGCGGAACCCAATCCCCAAAGTTCGTCCACGGAAGTGTCTTTTCGACCCATTGGGCCAATCTTCGCAAGCGGGGATGTCGCCCGGCCTGTCGATCCCGTAAATTTTGCGGAGGTGGCCGACGATCGGATCAGTGAGGGGCGGGACCGGGCTAACCCATCCTCGCCACTGGTGCTGGTGTCAAACCGCGGGCCGGTTACGTTCGCGGACGACGGCAGCTTCCAGCGCGGGACCGGCGGGCTGGTGACAGCGCTGATCGGCCTGGCCACGCACCGTGACGTGACCTGGATCGCCTCAGCCATGACGCCCGGCGACACGGCCAAGGCCGAAGCCCACGACGGTCGCCCGTTCCCGGTGCAGACGCCGGAGGGCGACGAGTACCGCGTGAAGCTGGTCGCCTCCGACCCCGAGGCCTATGAGAGCTTCTACAACATCATCGCCAACCCGATGCTGTGGTTCATCCAGCATTACCTCTGGGATCAGTCCAACGCGCCGGATATCCGCCGCAACGAGACCGAGGCCTTCGAGTTTGGTTACAACGCGGTCAACGAGGACCTCGCGCGCGCCGTGCTGGAGGAGATCGACGGCGTCGACGAGCCGGTGGTGATGGCCCACGACTACCACCTCTACACGCTCCCGGCCCTGATCCGCCGCGCCCGCCCCGACGCGTTCCTGCACCACTTCATCCACATCCCCTGGAGCCAGTCCGACTCCTGGCGGCTGTTGCCCTCCGCCATGCGCGAGCAGATCTACCGCGGGATCCTGGCCAACGACATCATCGGCTTTCACACCTGGTCCTATCGGCGCAACTTCCTGCAGTGCTGTGAGGACCTGCTCCAGCTGGAGGTCGACCACAGCTCCGGTGTCGTGAAGATCGATGACCGCGAGGTCTGGGTCCGGAACTATCCGCTGCCGATAGATTCCGCGGCCGTCCAGGCGATCGCCGCGCGCCCGCGGGTGTCCCAGCTCGAGTCGGAGCTGTTGCGCCGCCGCCGCGATCATCTGATCCTGCGCGTCGACCGCGCCGATTTGTCTAAGAACGTGCTGCGCGGCTTCTCCGCCTTTGACCTGTTCCTGGAACAGCATCCCGAGTTCCTGGAGCGCGTCACCTTCATCGCCCAGCTGATGCCGTCGCGTACCGACGTGCCCGAGTACCAGGAGTACCTGGAGCGGATCGAGGCGGTGGTCGCGGTCGTCAACCACCGCCACGGCTCGCCTGACTGGATGCCGATCCAGCTGAAGCTGCGCGACGATGTCGAGGAGGCCGTGGCCTCCTACAAGCACTACGACGTGCTGATGGTCAACGCGATGTTCGACGGGATGAACCTCGTCGCCAAGGAAGGGCCGATGGTCAACACGCGCGGAGGCGTCTCGATCCTGTCCGAGAACACCGGGGCGCACGAGGAGCTCCGCGACCACGCGCTGTCGGTGAACCCGTTCGACATCCAGGAGCTGGACGACAGCATCCACGCCGCGCTGACGA
>JAFMRN010000086.1 GCA_017354065.1 Solirubrobacterales bacterium | reverse complement strand
CCGGTGGTCAAGGTAAACCGCGGCCCCTTGGCGGCCTCAAAGGCCGCCAGAACCGGCGCGTCTTCACCGGAGTAGGAGATCGCCAGCAGCGCATCCCCGGCGGGCGGATCCAGCAGGCCGGCGCCCAGCGACAGCCCGTCGGCCACGGCGACGCTCAGGCCGGACGCCGAGAAGCGGCGGATCCCCGAGGATTCGACGCGCCACAGCGCGTCGCGCAGGTGCTCGGGGAGATCCTGGATCTCATCCATCAGAACTTGATCCCGTCGGCCGGGATGTCGACGCCGGGGAAGATCCGGGCGCCGGCGCGCAGCTCGTTGTTGTCGCCGATCTTCACGCCGTCGCCGAGCACCACGCCGTCGTGGATCTGACAGTTGTCACCGATCGTCACGTCAGCGCCGACGATCGACTGGCCGATGCTCGTGCGGGCGCCGACGCTGACGCCGTCCAGCAGCACCGCGTCAAAGATGTGCGCGCCCGGGCCGACGCTCACGCGCTCCCCCAGCACGGCGAGCCCGCCGACGATCGCGCCCTCGGCGATCCGCGAGCCGGCCCCGACGATCGAGGGCCGCACGACGCGCCCCTCGACGCTCGCGCCGTCCTGGATCAGGCAGCCGTCGGCCGCGCTCAGCTGTGCCCCGATCGCGGTCGCGACGTTGCCGTTGAGGATGTCGTAGGTGCCCTCCAGGTAGCGGGAGGGCGTGCCGATGTCCATCCAGTAGCCGTAGGCCTCGTACCCGTAGAGCCCGTGGTCGACCAGCTTCGGGAACACGTCGCGCTCGATCGAGAAGTGCGTGCCGCTGGCGGGCAGCTCGTCGAGGATCTCCTTCTCGAGGATGTAGGCACCGGCGTTGATCAGGTTCGTGTCTACCACGTCGTCCGGGCTCGGCTTCTCGAGGAATTCGCGCACCGAGCTGTCAGCGTTCAGCGGCACAAGACCGTAGGAGTAGACATCCGGAACCGGGTACAACGCGAGGGTGCCGCGCGCACCGGTGCGCTCGTGCTGGGCGAGCTGGGCGGACAGGTCGATGTCGGTCAGCGTGTCGCCGTTCAACATGAAGAAGCGGTCCTGGAGGTGCGGCTCGGCGTACTTCAGCGCGCCGCCGGTGCCGAGCAGCTCAGGCTCGACCACGTAAGACAGATTCAGGCCCAGCTGGGAGCCGTCACCGAGGACCTCCTGGAGCTGGTCGGGCAGGAAGCCACACGACAGCACGACGTCCTCGACGCCGTGGGATTTGACCCACTCCAGCTGGTAGTTGAGGAACGGGCGGTCGACCAGGGTCACCACCGGCTTGGGTAGCCGCGAGGTGAGCGGGCGCAGCCGTGTTCCCTTCCCCCCGACGAGAATCAGTGCCTGCATCCGGTCCCCCTCCTGATTACCTAGCGACCGACGCCCTCGTAGATGAACCCGGCGTCCCGGACCGCGCCCGGGTCGACGCAGTTGCGACCGTCGATCACGATCCGGCCGGCGGTCTTCTGCGCTACCTCCTGCCAGTCGAGCTCGACGAACTCCGGCCACTCGGTGACGATCACGACCGCCTCGGCGCCGTCGATCGCCTCCATCGCCGAGCCTGCGAACTGCACGCCGCGCATCAGCTTGCGCGCTTCTGGCTCGGCGATCGGGTCATAGGCGGACACGTGCGCACCGTCGGCCTGCAGGCGGGCGGCGAGCACCAGCGACGATGCCTCACGCATGTCATCGGTGTTGGCCTTGAAGGCCAGGCCCAGCAGCGCGATCCGCTTGCCGACCAGGCTGCCCAGGTGTTTCTGCAGCTTCGCGACGACCCGGCGCTTCTGCAGCTCGTTGACCTCGATCACCGCGGTCAGCAGCTGGAAGTGGTAGCCCGAGTTGCCGGCCAGCAGCTTCAGCGCGGACACGTCCTTGGGGAAGCAGGAGCCGCCGAAGCCGATCCCCGGGCGCAGGAACTTGTCCCCGATCCGGTTGTCGAGCCCCATGCCGCGGGCCACCTCGACCACGTCGGCGCCCGTCTCCTCACAGACGTTCGCGATCTCGTTGATGAAGCTGATCTTGGTCGCCAGGAACGCGTTGGCGGCGAGCTTGATCATCTCGGCCGACTTCACGTCGGTGCGCACCAGCGGGGCGCCGAGCGGCGCGTACAGATCGACCACGGCCTCCCCCGCCCAGTCGCCGGCGTCACCGACGACCACGCGGTCGGGCTGGCGGAAGTCAGCCAGCGCCGAGCCCTCCTTCAGGAACTCGGGGCAGGACACGTAGGAGAACCCGGACTTGCCGCGCTGGTCAAAGGCACGGCGGATGCTCTCACCGGTGCCGACCGGCACGGTCGACTTCATCACGAGCGCGTGATGGTCGGAGGTCGGCATCGCGTCGACAACCGCGTGCACGGCGGACAGGTCCGCATCCCCGGAGTAGGTCGGCGGCGTGCCGACCGCGACGAACAGCAGCCGCGCGTGCTCCAGCGCGGGCGCCAGCTCCGTTGAGAAGTGCAGGCGCTCGCGGTTGGCGGCGATCGACTCGGCCAGGCCCGGTTCGAAGATCGGCACGTCGCCACGCTCCAGGGCCTCGATCTTGGACGCGTCGATGTCGACGCAGTAGACCTCGTTGCCGAGCTCGGCAAATCCGGCCGCGGTCACAAGGCCCACGTAGCCGGTGCCGATCACGGCGATCGGTTCACGCTCGCTGGTCATGAGCAGCGGAGGGTAACGACTGGCGCCGTCGGGACGCCGGTTCTCAGTGGCTCGGCCCCGTCAGCGTCGCCGCCATGCCGAGCATCTGGGAGGCGGGGATCGCGTTGTCCAGGGTGTTGGAGACCCAGTACACGGCGTTGGAGGTGCGCCAGGCCACGAGCGCCAGCTTCGAGCCGTCCATGTACTCATCGAGCTGGCGGCCACCGAGGTTCACGGTGTGGTCGGGATCGCGCAGGATCGGCGCGTTCTGCCATTTCGTGCCCTCGACGGTCATGTACTGCCCCAGGGCCGCGTTCACGTCCAGGGTCATCACGTAGGACGCGTAGCGCTTGTGATCGCTGCCCAGCAGCTTGTAGTAGCGCGGGTAGGAGTGCGCGTAGGCCTGGGCGGGCTCGTTGGCCGCGACACAGTTGTCGGTCAGTGAGATGCAGTAGTTGGCCGTCCGCGGGACATAGTTCGGGTAGTAGACCGGGAATGGGACGTGCTTCAGCTGGCGCGCCTGGAGCTGTCCGTCCCGGCCGTCCGCGACCAACCCGGCCGGTGACACGCCGGCGGGCAGCTTGGAAGCGGGCGGCGATTTGGCGTGCCCGTGGTGTTTGGCACCGCCGTGCTTGCTCGCCTTGGGCTTGGGTTTGGGCTTGGGCGGGGGTGAGGGCTTCGCCTTCTTCGGCTTCCCGGGGATCGCCGCGATGAAGCTCTTATAAGCCGCCCGCTCCGCCTCGGTCGAGTGTCCGATCGGCGGGCCGTGGTTCACCTGGCCGCCGCACTCCGCGGTGGTCGGACAGGCGTATGAGTAGCACTGGCCCTTGCCGTCGCAGTTGCCGAAGTTCTGCGGGAAGCTGATCGTCTTCATCGACAGGTTGCCGCTCTGGGCTCCGACCACGAGGTTGAACAGGTCAACCAGGCCGTCGATTGAGCCGAGCGAACGGTCGGTCCGCGCGTGCTGGCCGAAGATCCGCTCCAGAGTGCCCTGGTTGGAGACCATGTCGTTCGCGCTGTAGTTGGTCCGCGCCCAGCGGATGAAGTCCTGCTGGCGCGCGTTGCGCACCTTGTCTGAGTCGGTGTGGCGGAAGCGCACGAACGGCAGCGCGCCGCTGGATGACAGATGGTGGCCACACAGCGGTTGATACCCGGGCTGGATGTTGATGCTCGAGTAGTTGTCTGGCGTACCCGGCGGCGAGGAGACGTTGTAGTAGCGGTGGTCGACCTGGGAGTAGACACAGCCGATCGCGTCAACCAGGTCCGAGAACCCGCTGAAGTTCACGTCGATCACGTGGTTGACCTGAAGCTTCGGGAACACCTGCTTGCGCAGCACGCTCAAGAGCCCGTCAGGCCCGCCCTGACTGCCCGGCAGCGAGTAGATCCCGTTCAGCTTGATCGGCCGGTGAGTCTGGGGGTTCTGGACCTCAAGGTCACGCGGAACCGACATCGCGTTGACCGTCTGGGAACGGTCGTTCAGCCGCAACAGCATCATCGTGTCGGTGTGCGTCGCGGTCTGGGGCTCGCCGTGGCGCCAGTCCGAGCCGATCAACAGGATCGTCTCCGGCGCGCCGGGTTTCGGGAGCACGACGTTCTTGGAGCCGAACGCGTTCTTACCGATCAGCTGGCCGATCTGCTTGAACTGCAGCACGCCGCCGACCGTGGTGGCCGTGACCGTCAGGCCGATCACCAGCACGGCTGCCAGCAACGCTCGGCCCAGCAGCCCACGGCGGCTGTTCGGCAGGAGCTTCATCCCAGCGAGGATAGGGGCCTATCCGGCGCGAACGGTTCAGGGTCCTTAAAGGTCTGCCTCGCGCATTTGGGGTTATAGGTGTAACCCCATATATACCCCCAAAACCGCGAGCCTCGGCCAGAACCCATACAAACCCCCCGGCAGCCGTCGCCGCCGCAGCGTCAGGAAGCCGGCTTGGCTTCCTTGACGAGGATCAGGACGTGGTTGTCCGCCACCTGCAGATACCCCTCCCCCGTCTCAAACCGGAGGGTCTCGGTATCTGAAGTGTGCAGCCGCAGCTCGGTCGCCTCCAGGGACGCGAGCAGCGGCTCATGGTTGGCCAGGATCCCGATCTCACCCGCCGTGGTCTTGGTCGAAACCTGCTGAACCTGACCGTTGAAGACCTCCCCTTCCGGGGTCAGGACCTCCACCGGAAACGGGGTGTAGGGCATCAGTCCTCCTGGGCCGCCTTGACGACCTCGTCGATCGTGCCCTTCAGCAGGAAGTGACGCTCGGGGATCTCGTCGTGCTTGCCCTCGAGGATCTCCTTGAAGCCGCGGATCGTCTCGGCGATCGGCACGTAGGTGCCGGGGATGCCGGTGAACTGCTCGGCCACGTGGAAGGGCTGGGACAGGAAGCGCTCGATCTTGCGGGCGCGGTTGACCGTCAGCTTGTCGTCATCAGACAGCTCGTCGATTCCCAGAATCGCGATGATGTCCTGCAGGTCCTTGTAGCGCTGGAGCACCTGCTTGACCTGGTTGGCGATGTTGAAGTGCTCCTCGCCGACGACGTCCGGCTTCAGGATCGTCGAGGTCGAGCCGAGCGGGTCAACCGCCGGGTAGATGCCCTTCTCCGAGATCGAACGGTCCAGCGTCGTGGTCGCGTTCAAGTGGGCGAAGGCCGAGGCCGGGGCCGGGTCGGTGAGGTCGTCCGCCGGCACGTAGATCGCCTGGATCGAGGTGACCGAACCCTTGGTGGTCGAGGTGATCCGCTCCTGCAGCTGGCCCATCTCCGAGGACAGCGTCGGCTGGTAACCGACCTGAGAGGGCATCCGGCCCAGCAGCGCGGAGACCTCCGAGCCGGCCTGGACGAAGCGGAAGATGTTGTCGACGAACAACAGCACGTCCTGGCCCTCGGTGTCCCGGAAGTACTCGGCCATCGTCAGGCCGGACAGGGCCACGCGCATGCGCGCACCGGGCGGCTCGTTCATCTGGCCGAAGCACAGCATCGTCTTGTCGATCACGCCGGACTCGGTCATCTCGAGCCACAGGTCGTTGCCCTCACGGGAGCGCTCACCGACGCCGCAGAAGGCGGACAGACCGCCGTGCTCCTGGGCGAGGTTGTTGATCAGCTCCTGGATGATCACCGTCTTGCCGACGCCGGCGCCGCCGAACAGGCCGACCTTGCCGCCCTTGGCGTAGGGCTCGATCAGGTCGATCACCTTGATGCCGGTCTCGAACATCTCCGTCGTCGGGGCGAGCTGCTCGACCGAGGGAGCCGGGCGGTGGATCGGCCAGCGCTCGGTCTCGGCCGAGATCGCCGCACCGTTGTCAATCGGCTCACCCAGCACGTTGAAGATCCGGCCCAGCGAGCTGCGGCCGACCGGAACGGAGATCGGCAGGCCGCTGTCGCGTACCGCGATCCCGCGTGCCAGGCCGTCGGTTGCGTCCATCGCGACCGCGCGCACGCGGTCATCGCCGAGGTGCTGCTGGACCTCGAGGATCAGGTCCGGCTCATCACCGGGACGCTCGACCACCAGCGCGTGGTAGATCTCCGGCAGCTTGTCCGGGAACACGGCCTCGACCACGACCCCCTGGATCTCCTCGATCCGGCCTACGTTGTGTGCAGTGGTGACTGACATATAGCTCCTTTAAGAGACGCCCTCGGCGCCACCGACGACTTCCATAATCTCCTGCGTGATGGCCGCCTGGCGCGCACGGTTCATCTGCAAGGTCAGATCCTCGATCACGTTCTTCGCGTTGTCCGACGCGCTCCGCATCGCTGACATGCGCGCGCCGTGCTCGGCCGCGGTCGAGTCGAGCAGCGCGCGGTAAATCGAAACCTCGACGTAGTCGGGGACCAGCCGGGCGAGGATCTTCTCAGCGTCCGGCTCGTACTCCGGGGTACCGGCGACGCCGGCTCGTTTGGCTTCGCCGGCGTCGTCATCCGCTCCCAGGATCGACGCCTGCTGCAGCGGCAACAGTGTCTCGCGAGTGACCGTCTGGGTGACCGCGGAGACAAAGTGGTTGTAGAAGATCTCCACGCGGTCGACCTCGCCGTCGACGTAGGCCTTGATCAGCCGCTGGCCGATCTCCTGGGCGTTGGCGTACGCGGGACGGTCGGAGAAGCCGGTGAAGGAGGCGACCGGGTCGAACTGGCGGAAGGTCAGCGAGCCGGCCGGACGCTTGCCAGAGGCAAAGAACACCGGCGTCAGGCCCTCGGACTCGGCCTGCTTGGCGGCGGCCACGCCGGCACGCACGATCTGGGAGTTGAAGGCGCCCGCCAGGCCGCGGTCGCCGGCGATCAGCAGGTAGCCGACCTTCTCAACGCGCTCGTGCTCGGACAGGATCGGCAGGTTCGGGACCCCGCCGGCCGCCGCGGCGGCCTGACGGGTCATCCGCCGGATGCCGTCCGCGTAGGGCGTGAGCAGCTTGATCCGCTCCTCAGCCCGGCGCAGACGGGCAGCCGCGACCATCTCCATCGCGCGGGTGATGGTCTGGATGTTCTGAACCGATGAGATCCGGTTCTTTACGTCTCGCTGGGACTCGGGCATGGTCTATGCCGCCACGGCCTCCAGCGGGTGCCCCTCTTCGTCCAGGTCGTAACCAAAGTCGCTCGCATACTGACCGACCGCGGCCTTGACCTCATCCTGGGTCTCATCGGACCAGTCACCGCCGTTGATCCGCTCCAGCAGGCCGGCGTGACCGGCCCGGACGTTGTCTGACAGGCCTGAGAGGAATTTCTCGACCTTGTCCACGTTGATGCGGTCGAGGTAGCCGTTGGTCGCGGCGTAGATCTGCACGACCTGCTCACCGACCGGCACCGGCTGGCGCTCGCCCTGGTTCAGGGTCTTGACCAGGCGCTCACCGCGGGCCAGGGTCTTCTGCGTGTCGGCGTCCAGGTCGGAGCCGAACTGCGCGAAGGCCTGGAGCTCGCGGTACTGCGACAGCTCCAGCTTCAGCCGGCCGGCGACCTTCTTGATCGGCTTGATCTGCGCCGAGCCGCCCACGCGTGACACCGAGATGCCGACGTTGATGGCCGGGCGGACGCCGGAGTTGAACAGCTTCGGCTCCAGGAAGATCTGGCCGTCGGTAATCGAGATCACGTTCGTCGGGATGTAGGCGGAGACATCACCGGCTTGGGTCTCGATGATCGGCAGCGAGGTCATCGACCCGGCGCCGAGCGCGTCAGACAGCTTGACCGCGCGCTCCAGCAGGCGGCTGTGGAGGTAGAACACGTCGCCGGGGTATGCCTCACGGCCCGGCGGGCGGCGCAGCAGCAGCGACATCTGACGGTACGCGAAGGCGTGCTTGGTCAGATCGTCGTAGATCGTCAGCGCGTGACCGCCCTTGTAGAGGAAGTACTCACCCATCGCGGCGCCGGCGTAGGGCGCCAGGTACTGGATCGGCGCGGACTCATCAGCGGCGGCCACGACGATGATCGTGTTGGCCAGCGCACCGGCCTCCTCCAGCTGCTTGGCGAGCGCCACAACGGTCGCCTTGCGCTGACCGATGGCCACGTAGACCGAGATGATGCCCGAGTCCTTGTTGTTGATGATCGTGTCAACCGCGATCGCCGTCTTGCCGGTCTGGCGGTCGCCGATGATCAGCTCGCGCTGGCCGCGGCCGATCGGGATCATCGCGTCAATCGCCTTGATGCCGGTCTGGACCGGCTCCTCGACGGGCTGACGCGCGACGACGCCGGGCGCCTTGTGCTCGGCCGGACGCGTCTCAGTCGTGTGGATCGGGCCCTTGCCGTCCAGCGGGTTGCCAAGCGGATCGACAATCCGGCCCAGCAGGGCCTCACCGACCGGGATCTCCAGCAGCTTCCCGGTGCGCTTGACGGTGTCGCCCTCCTTGATGTGCTGCCACTCACCGAACAGCACGGCGCCGACGTTGTCTGACTCGAGGTTCAGCGCGAGTCCGGTGACACCGTGGGGCAGCGTCAGCTCCTCAAAGGCAAGCGCGTTCTCAAGGCCGTGGATGCGGGCGATGCCGTCGGCCACGGACAGCACCGTGCCCACCTCGGTGAGGTCGGCTGAGGCCGTGTCCAGACCGGAGATTCGGTCCTTGAGGATGGAGGTGATCTCGTCCGGGTTGATTTGCATGGGGCTCCTTTAAGCCGTTTGGGGCGCTAGCGCGCCGCCACCTGCTGTCGAAGGTTTTCGAGCTGGGCCTTGATTGAGGCGTCGACGATGCGGTTGCCGACCCGCAGGACGATCCC
>JAFMRN010000276.1 GCA_017354065.1 Solirubrobacterales bacterium | reverse complement strand
GACACCAGCCCGGCGCTGAGCGCGGCGACCACCGCGTCGCCGGCTCCGGTCGGGTTGCCGGCCACGCGCTCAGGCGGGCGCACCTGCCAGGCCGAGTTGGCGTCCAGCGCGACCAGTCCCTGAGGCCCCCGGGATGCGACCACCCGTTTGGCGCCCGCGTCACGCAGCAGCTCCGCGGCGGCGATCGGGTCTAGTCCGGGCGCCAGCGCTGACAGCTCGTCGCTGTTGGGCTTGACGACCTCAGGTCTCGCGACCAGGCCGGCGCGCAGCGCCTCAGCGCTGGCATCAAGCACGCTCGGGACGCCCGCGTCCGCCGCGATCACACCGAGCGTCCGGTACGCGTCATCCGGGACCCCGGGAGGCAGGCTGCCGGCCAGCACCACCGCATCAGCGTCCTCCAGCAACCCCGTGTAAGCAGTCACGAACCGACTCCACTCCGCTGCGCTGACCGCCGGCCCCGGCTCCCAGATACCGGTGGCATCGGTGTCGACGATCGCGACCGTGCTGCGCGACTCACCCTCGATCCACACAAGCGCGTCTGTAAGCCCGGCGCTGATCAGCTCGGCCCGGGCACGCTCGCCGGTGAGGCCGCCGACCAGCCCGGTGACGCTGACCTCATGACCGAGCGCAGCAAGGATCCGCGCGACGTTCACGCCCTTGCCGCCGGCCCGTTTGGCCACCGCGGAGGGCCTGTGGACCTGGTGCGGTGTCAGCGCTGCCACGTGATAGGTGACATCCAGCGCGAAGTTCAGGGTGACGGTCAGGATCATCGCGCCACACCCGCGGTCTCGGGCACACGCCAGGCCAGCAGCCCGGCGCCGATCGCGCCCGCCAGATCGCCGAGCGCGGCAGCGCGCACGTGCGGTGGATACTGGAAGCTGAGCCGCTCCCCCAGCGCCGCCGCCAGCCCTGCGAGCAGCCGGTCACCGGCCAGCGCCAGGCCGCCGCCGACCACTATCGCGTCGGGGGCCAGCAGCGTGACGTAGGTCGCCAGCACGTCAGCCAAGGCGGCAACTGCGCGGTCCACGATCTCAGCGGCAAGCGCATCACCGCAGCCGGCGCGGCTGAGCACCTCCTTGGCCGGCACGAACCCCTGCCCGGGCGTCGCCTCGTCATAGCGAGCGGCGATCGCGGCGGCTGAGGCGACCGTCTCCAGGCAGCCGCGCTGGCCACAACCACAGGCTCGGCCGCCGGGCTCGACGACAACGTGGCCGAGCTCGCCGGCCAGGCCCCCGCGCACCAGCGGCTGCCCGCCGATCACGATCCCGGCGGCGATGCCGGTACCCAACGGCAGGAACAGGTAGTCGTCGGTGCCGCGCGCGGCGCCGAGCGTGCCCTCGGCGAGCGCACCCGCGCGCACGTCATGGCCAACCGCCAGGGGCAGGGAGATGCGCGACTCCAGCAGCGCGCGCAGGTGCACGCCGTGCCAGCCGAGGTTGCCGCCCAGCACCACCATGCCGCGGTCCTCATCAACGACGCCCGGCACCACGACGCCGACCCCAGCCGGCTTGTGCTCTGCCACATTGCTGAGCTCCTCGACCACGGCCAGCAGCTGTGTGACCACCGCGTCGACGTCGCCCGCCACCGTCGCGACCCGCCGCTCGGCCACGGGCTTGGCGTCGGCATCCAGCAACGCAGCCTTGATCGCGGTGCCGCCTACGTCGATCCCGACCACACAGTCCATCGTCAAGCTGAGAGCACCACTGAGCGGGTCAGGTTGCGCGGCGCGTCGGGATCGAGCCCACGGCTGCGCGCCAGGGCGACGGCCACGCGTTGCAGGCGCACGAGGTCGGCCAGCGGATCACCGCCGAAGTCCGCCCAGCGCGCTCCGGTCGCCGCCACCTGATCACCAAGTCCCTTGGGGGCCGCGCCGAGCATCCAGACCAGCGTGCGCGCGTCAGCGATGCTGATCGGCCCGTGGCGGTATTCCATCGCCGGGTATGACTCCGCCCAGGACTGTGATGTCTCACGCAGCTTCAGCGCGGCCTCATGCGCCAGTCCGACGCTCGGGCCGCGCCCTAGAAATGTGAATTGAGTCGCGTTGAACTCGGGCAGCGGTTCCTCCAAGACCCGGACGCAGTCCTCGATCGCCCCCTCAAGGTCCTCCCCGAGGTGCGCCCTGAGCAGGCACAGGACGGTCGTCGGAAACCGCGTCTGGACCACGGAGCGCTCGTCCGCGAAGTCCAGTGAGACCACGTCGCTCGCGAGCGCCGCGGCGGGCGCGTCCGGGACCGCCGTGATCAGGCTCGTGTTCGGAGTGCTCGCCAACAGATCCACGATTTCCGTTGTCGTCCCGGACCGGCTGATCGCCAGCACCCGGTCATAACGGCGACCGGCAGGCCACTCGGATGCGGCAAACGCATCGGTCTCGCCGGCGCCGGCAAGTTCGCGGTAGGCGGCGTATGACTGGGCCACGAACCACGACGTGCCACAGCCGACCACGGCTACGCGCTCCCCCTTGCGTGGCAACGCGCTGGCTGGTCCGAGCTCCGCGGCGCGTCGCCACAGTTCGGGCTGGCTGGCGATCTCTGTATCTGTGTATGAGGTCATCTGGTCTCCGTGATCTTCATCAGGCCGCGTGGCGTGTCGGGGTCGTGGCCGCGCAACAGCGCCAGCTCCAGGGCCAGGCGCTGGAGCGGCAGGATTTCGACAATCGGTGAGAGCTCCTCTCCCAGGGCCGGACCGGCCAGGGCCAGCTCGCCGGCCGCGCCGACGGTGATGACCTCCGCCCCGGCCGCCTCCAGCCGGCTGACGATCTGGCGGGTCGCGGCGGCGCTGTGACCGCCGCTGGCGATCGCGACCGCCGGGACGCTCGAGTCGACGATCGCAAGCGGGCCGTGCAGGAAGTCGGCGCCCGAGAACGCCTGCGCCGCCAGGTAGCTGGTCTCCATCAGCTTCAGCGCCGCCTCCCGGGCGGTCGGATAGGAGTAGCCGCGCGCCGTCAGCACGAGCCGGTCGACATAGCGCAGCCGGGCCGCCAGCGCCGCGACCCGATCAGACGGGTTGGCCGCAAGCGTCGCAGTCGCGGCTTCTGGTAGGAGCTCCGCCTTTGAGGCGGAGCTTCCCCCGAGCATCAACGCCAGCGCCATTAGCTGCGCCGTGTAGGACTTGGTCGCGGCAACCGCCTGCTCGGCGCCGGCGTGCACGTCCACCGCGTGGGCGGCGGCAGCGGCCAGCGGTGAGGCGAGGTTGTTGGTGACCGCGACCGTGCAGGCGCCGCGCGCGCGGGCGACCTCGGTGCTCTCAACCAGGTCCGGCGAGCGGCCGGACTGGCTGATCGCGATGAACAGCACGTCGCGCATGTCCGGGCGAGCGCCGTACAGGGTCATCGTCGAGGGGGACGCGAGACCGGCCGGCAGCTGGTGCACGACCTCAACCAGGTACTTGGCATACAGCGCGGCGTGATCGCTGGTGCCCCGTGCCGCGATCACCACAAAGCGCGGTTTGAAGGCCCTGATCGCATCCGCCACC
>JAFMRN010000085.1 GCA_017354065.1 Solirubrobacterales bacterium | reverse complement strand
CATGCCTCCGCAGTTGTAGTTGCGCTCGCTCACCAGCGGCTCAGCGATCTGATCTGCCGTGTAAGGCGTGCCTGCGATCCGCGTATGACGTGTGACCGCCTGCTTGGAGATGCCCGGCGTGACGTACAGCCCGAACTTCAGCCCGAGGCTGTGCACGTAGTTGGCAAGCGCCTGAATGCCGTTCACGCCGCCGCTTGACGGGAACTTGGAGGCGTCGATCACCCACCTGCCGTTGGCGTCCACGTTCGGCCCCTGGCTTCCCGGGCACTCATACCAGAAGTCGTCGAGGTTGACGTACTGATAGCCGAGGCTCTGCAGGCCGCTGGCATGCATCGCCTGGGCCTGGGCTTCAACGCTCGCCTCCGATGGATTCTGGCGGAGAAAGCTCCAGCTGCTCCAACCCATCGCCGGCGTTGCCCCCACGCCGTTGTTCTCAGCACCTGCGGGCGCTGCAGCCGCCAGTACCGACCCGGTCACGGCGAGCAGCGATGCTGCTGTCGCCGCGATCGTTCGAATCCTCATCACATCTCCCCCTACGAAAGTCTATTGTTAGCGCTAACAGACCCTACACGAGGTGCCTGGGGATGTCGATGCTGATAGCGCTACCAGGCCGGTGAGCAACCGATGGCGGCGCTGCGGGAGCGACTTCGGAGCGGATGAGCGTTCAGCGTCGTCACCCGTCTGCGGTCGCTTCCGCGCTCAATTCACGCGCTCCGCTCGCGGGCACATATGTCGAGTACCCCCGGGAACCTGTTACGGATGGGCACAGTTCGCTAAATGCTGTAACCGGGAAGGCACATCTTCAGGTTTGTGACGTGCCGGTTACCTGGTGTGACTTGGAGATCAAGAAGATGCTCAACTGTTACGCCTTGCACGGGGTGTCGGGTAGATGCGACCGCGCCAGGGGGATCGGCTTTGGACAGGGGATGGAGTTAGCGGCAGCCGTAAGGTCGCTGTCGCGCGCGGATTAGCAAGCTTGGGATTTCGCGCTGTCGCGCTCAATGGATTACTCGCACGCGCTTGGGCCAGTCCGCGGTCTCGTCCAGCCAACTCGGCGGTATCCGGTTGGTGCGGCGCAGGACTGACGCGCAACTTATACGGCGTCGGGAGCGTTGGTACGGGCGTCGGATCCGGGGGGCCGGCCGCAACCAACCTGAAGAGGGGACAGGACCGCATGTACCAAGTAAGGAATGCCCGATCGCTGCGCACGGCACGGTGGCTATGGCTGATCGCGATAACCGTTCTAGCGCTGATGGCGACAACGTCTAGCGTCGCAGCAGCTCCGGCGCCGGCTTCTGGGTGGTCCCAGCCGGTTAGGGCCGACCCACAACCGGCAACCGACCCAGAGGGTGGTGGCAAGTACTCCGATGGCTTTTCCGGGCTGTCGTGTCCGAGCGCAAGCTTCTGTGCCGGCATCGACTTCGCGGGCAACGCCCTGACCTTCGATGGCAAGCGCTGGAGCGCGCCCACTTCACTGAACCTGGGTGACGATGCGCGTGGCGGGGCGTATCCCCACGCTGTGTCCTGTGCGAATGCGCGCTTCTGTGTCGCTCTGGACTACCAGGGTGATGCATTGACCTACAACGGCAGCAGCTGGAGTTCCCCCGCGATCGTTGACCGAGCCGCGCGCACGGCAGCCAACAGCGCCGAGCTGAACCTGATCTCGTGTCCGACCACAAGCTTCTGCGCAGCCGCGGATAGCAACGGTACGGTCTTTACCTCGAACGGCAGCAAGTGGAGCGCCGGGCGCAGAGTTGATCCACCGGGCCATCACACGGGCCCGAAGGCGATCTCCTGTCCGAGTGCCGCGTTCTGCGTGCTGGTCGATGCGAGCGGGAACGTGGTC
Source organism: Solirubrobacterales bacterium (assembly GCA_017354065.1). Classification (GTDB taxonomy): domain Bacteria; phylum Actinomycetota; class Thermoleophilia; order Solirubrobacterales; family Solirubrobacteraceae; genus Palsa-465. Next base: position 7,005 of record JAFMRN010000085.1, on the reverse strand, counting down.
ACCTACAAACACGGCGTCTGGAGCAAGCCGGTCCACATCGATAAGCGGTATGGGCTGACGAGCGTTTCCTGCCCGACGACGAGCTGGTGTGAGGCACTCGACAGCCTGGGCGGGGTCGCCACCTACAGCCACGGCAAGTGGGCTGTCGTCTCCAAGGCGCTGAACACTCGGGCGTACGGCGACCCGACGGCCCTGTCCTGTGCGAAGCCCGGTTTTTGCGGAGTTGTGGGATACAACTTTGATCACCCGAGTCACTACGCCGCCGTCCAAACCGGTAAGAAGTGGCTGGCACCGGTGCAAATCGACCACCGGTCCGAGTCGGATCAGAACATCGCCTGTCCGCAGACCGGACTTTGCATGGTGGCCACCCCGGACGGGAACGTGCGCACCTATCGGCAGGCTCCAGCCGGGTAGCGGCGCCCAGGCCTTTTACACGTCGGGCGCGTGTCGCGTGGGAACGCGATGTGCGCGCGCCTGTCAAGATCCCGCGCGACCGGGAAGCCCTTTGACGCGAGGTATTTCTGATGCCGTCGTTCTCATTTCGTCGTGACACCGAGCCAGGCCCGCTGATCACGTTGTTGACCGACTACGGGACCGATGGCATATACGTGGGCGTATTGCACGCGCTGATCGGCCGGATCTGCGCAAACGCGCGGGTGCTCGACGTGACCCACGCGGTCGCGCCAGGGGACGTCACAGCGGGGGCGCTGGCCCTGCTGGACGCGTTGCCCTACCTGCCCCAAGCGATTCACGTGGCCGTCGTCGACCCGGACGTCGGAACCGAGCGGCGCGCGGTGGCACTGCTCTGCGAGAACGGACATACGCTGATCGGTCCCGACAACGGCGTCCTGATGCTGGCGGCGAACGCGGCGGGGGGAGTGAAGTCGGCGTATGACATCTCCGCATCGCAGTGGCGTCTCTCCCCGGTCTCACCAACCTTCCACGGGCGTGACGTGTTCGTGCCGGTTGCGGCGTCACTCGCGGCGGGGAACCTGCTCAGCGAAGCCGGTACGCCGTTTGACCCCGGCGCACTAGTGTCACTCGAGCTGCCGAACCCGGAGGTCGAGGACCGCCGTCTGACCGCGACCGTGACCGCCGTCGATCGGTTCGGGAACCTTGCGCTCCTAGCGATGCCTGCGGATGCGGAACGCGCAGGGCTCGAACCAGGAGGCGCCGTGATGGTCGGCACCCACGCGGCGCGCTTTGGCAAGACCTTCGCGGACGTGGGCGTAGGGCGGCTGCTGCTGCACGTGGACTCCACCGGCCGCCTGGCGCTGGCCGTCAACCAGGGCAACGCCGCTGAGCGGCTCGGCGTGGGAGCGGGGGACCGGCTCACCATCAACAACTGACCTCGGGGCACGGCCGCCCGGCGCTTAGGATTGCGTGATGACCACGCTTGGGACCCCGCGAATTCACCACCGCAAAGTCGACTCGACCAACCGGCACGCACGTGAGCTCGCGGAGCAAGGCGCACCGCACGGAACGCTCGTAACAGCCGCCGAGCAGTCCGCAGGAAGGGGACGACAAGGCCGGGCCTGGAGCGCGCCGGCCGGCACCGGTCTGCTGATGTCGGTTCTACTGCGCGATCCCTACCCACTGTTGTCGCTGGCGGCCGGCGCGGCCGTGGCCGACACCGCGGCGCACTTCAGGCCCGACCAGGAGGTCCTGATCAAGTGGCCCAACGACGTATGGCTGGAGGGCAAGAAGGTCGCCGGGATCCTGGTTGAGGGCAGGCCCCAGGAACGCTGGGCGGTGCTGGGAATCGGCCTGAACGTCGCAATCTCCCAGGACCAGTTCCCGCCGGAACTGAGGACGAGCGCCACGAGTCTCGGGCGGGACAAGTCAGAGCTGGAAGCGGTGCTCACAAAGCTGCTGGACGCGCTCAGCGTCTGGACGTCGGCGAACCGGGCTGATGTGTTGGCGGCGGTACGACAGCGCAACGCGCTGCGCCGCCGGAGCGTCAGCTGGGCCGACGGGCAGGGGGTGGTCGCCGACATCGATGATGAGGGACGCCTGCTGGTCGAGACCCAGCGCTGCATCGCGGCGCTGGATGCAGGTGAGGTCCATTTGAACCTCGATTAGCGCGCTCAGGCGGCGTCGGCGTCTACCGCGCTGCCAGCTGAGTAGGAGCTGTCCTGTTGCTGGTCCGCGAGATCCAGCTGGCCGCTGGACGTGTCGCTCTTGGGCTCGCCGCCGGTGTCCGCCGAGTCGGGCTTCTGTGCGGGCTTGGCGGGCCGCGGCCGGGATCTCCTGGCTCTCGGCTTGGCCGGCTTGGTCTCAGCGGACGTGGACTCGTCATCGCTGTCGGACTTGGTCTTCGCGGGGTCTGTCCCGCCGCTCTTGGCCTTGTCGCTCGTACCGCTTGCCTTGGCCTTGGTGCTACCGCCCTTGCCGCCGCTCTTGGCCTTCGGCTTTTCCTGCTTGGCGTCGTTCTGCTCGGTCTTGGCCTCATCGCTGTTGGGGGTCTCTGCGGCCGGCTGGGATGCGTTGGTCTCCTCAGCTCCCGTCTCGGGCGTGTCGCTGTCCTGCACCGCCACGGGGGTCTTATCGGCGGCCTGCTGACCGTTCTTGGACGCGGACTTGGAGCGGCGGCGCTTGGACTTCTTGCCCTTGGGGAAGTTGCGCAGCAGCTCACGCGCAAGCGCGGCGGGTTTCCGGGCCATGCGTGTGCGCGCGCCGCGCAGGGCCTCCTCAGCCTCCGGCGTATGTGCCAAAGCGGCCGCCAGCAGCGCGGCGGACAGCCGGCGGTCCTGGGTACGGGTCGCGTGCACGAGCCGGCGGGCGTTGCGGGCGTGCGCGGAGCCGGATGAGTTGACAAGCAGGCCCAGCAGCCGCTTGGTCTCAGGCCAGCGCTGCACCGCGTACTCCTCATGCACCTCACGGGTGTACTCGGCCATCCGCCAGATCCAGGCGTTAGCCTGGTCGCGGCGGCCGATGCGGCGCTCCGCAAGGGCCAGCAGCATGATCTTCACGCCCTCACGGCGCTCATCGCGCGGCCAGCCGCCCATGATGTCGACGGCGGTGTCAAACGCCTCGGCGTCACGCTGTGCGGCGATCTCCTGCAGTGCCCGTAGACGCAGCTGGCTGGAGCGGTTGCGCTGCAGCGCGGTGATCAGGAAGCGACGGCGCAGCTCACCCTGGCGGTCGAAGTGGAGCATCGCCTTGGCGCGCCGCCAGCCGTTGGGCTGCACGCGCGCGCCGGCCAGCGCGGCCCACACGTGCTGTTCACCGTAGTCCAGGTGCTCGACGGCGATCCGCCACAGCTCACGCTCGAAGACCTCGGCCCGCCGGTCCTCCTGGGGGGTCACAGGCAGCACTCGGCGCTCAACGCGGATCCTGCGTCCGCGTCCGCGCCTGACCGGGCCGACGACGATCGCGCCGCCGCGGTAGACGTCGCGGTCAAGCAGCGAGTGCAGGGTCACGACCGGGTCATCGTGCTTGGTGGCGGGGTGGACGAAGTCCACGACGATCCCGGCCTCTTTGCCGGGCTGGCGCCGCGTTACGCGACCCACGCGCTGCTGATAGATGCGCTTGGACGCGGTCGGGGCCAGATGCATGCACACGGTCGCGCGCGGGGAGTTCCAGCCTTCCGCCAGCAGCTGGGCGTTTACTAGCACGTCGATCTTGCCCGACTCGTAGTCCGCCAGGATCCGCGCCAGCTCGCGTTTCGGTGTCTCTCCTGAGACCGCCTGGGCCTTGATGTCGAGCTCGCGGAACGATTCCGCGACGTTGTAGGCGTGCTTGACACCGGCCGCGTAAACCACGCCCGGCAGCCCGTTGAAACGGGTTTTATACAGGTCGGCTATCGCCAGGTTGAACGGAGTCTGGTCAAGGATCTCCGCCAGCATCTCCTGATCGAACTCAGTGTCCACCTCGCCCCGGCGCAAGGGGACCTTGGCGATGGTGCGCACGCCCGGCCCCGGCGGGATACGGATGCAGCGCAGCGGGGCGATCACGCCGCGGCGCGCGGCCTGGGCCAGGTCGAAGCGCGAGGTCTGGGTGGGGAACAGATCCGTGACGTGGCGGGCGATCAGCGCGCCGGTGGCGGTCATCCCGATGAATACGGGCTCCTTCCACTTGCGGATCTGGGTCGAGGTCTTCTCACCCAGCGCGGTGTGGGCCTCATCGCAGATCACCACGGCGTATGCGTCGGAGATCTTCCCGGCGTTGCGCACGAACCACTGGTAGGTCTCGACCGTGACCGGGCCGTTGGAGGAGTCCTCGCCGATCAGCAGCGGCTTGCACAGCCGATCCTTGTAACCGCGCGTCTTGATTTCGCCGATGAACTGGTCAACGAGGTTGCGGCGGTGGGTCAGGATCAAGACGCCGCCGGTCCTGGATGCCTCGACGAAGCCCATTGCGGCGACGGTCTTGCCGGCCCCCGTGGCGTGCTCGAACCAGAAGCGACGGTCCGCGCCCGGATCCTCGACGTCGACGACCGCGTCAGGGTCGATCGCGGCGTCTTCCTCGCTGTAGTCCCAGGGCTCCTCATCATCGGGCTCGGGCGCGTCCAACTCGGCCAGGGCTTCCAGGTCCTCGGGGGTCTCGATCACCTCGGGGGCCTCATCGGGCTCCTCCCAGGGATCTGACTCGTCAGCGTCCTCAGTGGCCGTGGCTGCCGGTTCGGCGGCCTCCACGGCCGCGGCCTTTGTGCTGGATGCGGAGGATTTCCCGTTGCTTGACTTGGGTTTCGCGCTTGCGGAAGAGGCTTTTCCGTTGGCCGCAGATGCGGTTCCGGATTTCCCGTTGCCAGAGGCCGGCTTGGCGGCCGGGGACAGCGCGATCTGGGCCAGCAGCGCGGTCAGCGTCCCGGACAGCGCATCCACCTGGTGGGGGTTCAACAGCGTGCCGTCAGCGAGCTTCGGCTCGTCCTCGGACAGGGTGCGCTCGAGCCCCAAGAGCAGCGAGTACTCGCGCCGCCATTCCAGTGACGGGAACGTGAGGCCCTGGTCTACCTCTTCCAGAGCAGCGTCAAGGGCGCGGCGACGGGCGGTGCCCTCAGCGAGCGCCTCTTCGGCGGTCTCGCCGCGTTGAACGAAGGTTTCGCGGGTGAGCTTCTCGGCGCGCTTAATTGCCGCCGCAGAAGGGAACGGCCTGGCATCAGCCATAAATTTGAAACGTCTCTCTAAACGCAGGAGTCGCAAACACGCGATGCGACTCGGACAACGGCTCCGTCAACGGCCTGGGGCGAGGATGCTTCGTTCGTAATCCGTAAGCAGGCCCCTCGCCGTGCCGACGGAGAAGATAATGGGCATTTAAGCAGACGGAACGTATGGCAAGCTCTAATCCGTGGCATCCACCACACCGACTTACGAAATCCGCCCTACGCGTACGCGCCAGGAGCTGATCGCGGCCATGGAGCTCCGCTATGAGGTGTTCTGCAAGGAGCAGGGCGTGCCGCGCCGGGAGGAGCGGGACGGGCGTGATCACGACGCGATGCACCTGATCGCCGTGCGCGACGGGGAGCTGTTGGCGACCTGCCGGCTCGTGTTCGTGGGCCGAACCGTGCAGTTCACGCGGCTCGCAGTCGCGCGCCCGGCACGCCGGCAGGGGATCGCCCGTGCGCTACTGGAGGCGGCTGACCGGGCGACGCTCGCGGGCGGCGCGAATCGCATTGTGCTGCACGCCCAGACGTATGCCAGGTCGCTGTATGACCAGGCCGGTTATGTGGCGCGCGGGCAGGAGTTCACTGAGGCCGGGATTCGCCACCTGGCGATGGAGAAGGTTCTCTGAGGGCGCTGATCCAGCGGGTTCAGACCGCGTCGGTCAGCGTTGATCAGCAGCTGGTTTCAGAGATCGGTCCGGGCTTGCTGGCACTGGTCGGGATCACCCACACGGACACCGACGCGGACGCTGAGAAGCTGGCCGCCAAGGTCGCGAAGCTGCGGATCTTCCCGGACTCCGAGGGTCGCATGAACGAGCCGCTGGGCGATCGCGAGGTGCTGGCCGTCAGCCAGTTCACGTTGTATGGCGACACGCGCAAGGGCACGCGTCCCAGCTACGGGGCCGCCGCTCCCGCCGAGCACGCGGAACCGATCTATGAGCGCTTCTGCGCCCAGCTCGACGCCAAACGCGGGGTCTTCGGCGCGCATATGCAGATCGCCCTGCTCAACGACGGCCCGGTCACCTTGCTGCTCGAGAGCTGACCGATAGCGTTTCCGCTGTGAGCATCAGCGTGATAGTGCGGGTCCGGGACGAGGCGGAGGCACTGGACCGCTGTCTGACCTTGATCGACTACCAGCAGGGCCTCGGCGCGGCGCCCGAGCTGATAGTCGTGGACAACGACAGCCAGGACACGAGCGCTGCCGTGGCGCGGCGTCACGGCGCGCAGGTGGTGCGGATCTCCAGGCCGCGCTTCACCTTCGGGCGCGCGCTGAACCTGGGTGCCTCGGTGGCGCACGGCAGCGTGCTGGTGGCGCTGTCCGCGCACGCCTACGTGCATGACACAGGCTGGCTTGCACGGATCGCCGCGTGGCTGGATGACCCACGGATCGCGTGTGCCAGCGGCGAGCGCTACTGGCCGGACGCCTCACCGCTGCTGGCGCCGGTCAGCTACGACGCGTTCCTGGCCCGCGGTTATCCGCGCTGGGGCTACTCCAACGTCGCCGGTGCCTTCCGCGCGGCGCTGTGGCGCGAACGCCACTTCCGTGAAGACCTGCCGGGGGCCGAGGACAAGGAGTGGGGTCGCTACTGGGCGCTGGCCGACCGCGGCGTCACCTTGCTGGACCCCGGCCTGGTGGTCGACCACGATCACAGCCGTGATCGGGTCGCCGAGGTCTTCACCCGCGCACACCGCGAGGCCGCCGGCATGGCGATGTACCTGAACGGCGCGGCTCCACGAACCCCGTTGCTGCGCGAGTGGTTCGATGACCCCCGCTTGTACGCGAACCCGTGGCGTGCGCGCTTCTCGCCGCGGCGGACAGCGTGGCTGCTGGGTGAGCGCCTGGGGGCAGCCACCGCGCAGCTCAGCAGTCGCGCCGGGAGGTAGGCCCGCGCCGCCGCCCG
>JAFMRN010000275.1 GCA_017354065.1 Solirubrobacterales bacterium | reverse complement strand
GCCCCGCCACGGTCGCGGACCACAAGCTCTGCGCCCAGCTCCGACTCGAGCCGCGCGACCGCCTGGGACACCGCGGACTGCGTGTACTCCAGCGCGTCCGCAGCGCCGGAAAATGACCCGCGGTCAACCACCTCCTGCAAGACCCGCAAGCGCGTCAGGTTCAGCATAAGTACTACTTATCCTAACGATCTCAAACTTCACTTGCGCTGATCCACCGGCGGTGGGACAGTCCACTCATCGAAAACCCCTTCCCCCTGGGAGAACACCGATGTCCATCACCTCGATCGTGTCTTATGACGGCACCGCGACTGATCGCGACGCGCTGTCTCTCGGCCGTACCTTCGCTGAGCTCGGCGCCACCACCGTGCTCGCCTACGTGAGCCACAACCCGAAGCTGAACCAGGGCCAGGAGCTCCTGGACCGCGGCGCCGCCGAACTGAAGGGCGCAAGCACCCGGCTGGTCTCAGACCCGTCAACCAGCAAGGGCCTGAAGAGCCTGGTCGAAGCCGAGCACGCCGACCTGATCGTGTTCGGGTCCGACTACCGCACGCCGCGCGGGCGCGTGTCCTTCCAGAAGACCGCCGGCCAGCTGCTGGACGGCGGCAACGCCGCGCTGGCCATCGCGCCGGCCGACTACACCCCGCGGAAGATCCAGACGATCGGCCTGATCGCCGAGCTGACCGACCACGCGGCGATCGATACCGCCCACGCCCTGGCCCAGCACCACGGCGCGACCGTCACCGACAAGGTGACCGGCGTGGACCTGCTGGTGTTCGGCTCGCGCGCCGAAGCCACACCGGGCCGCGTGCTGCTGTCCTCCCGCAACGAGATCACGATCGAGGAGGAGGCCAGCGCACCGGTGCTGGTCGTCGCACGCGACACCGCGTTGAACTTCAGCCCCGAGCCCGAGCTGTACGTGGCCTAGGCGCCGCTCCATCGCCGGGGCTGAACTCAAAGTCAGCCCCGGCAGGAGGGTGCCGGAGCGGCCACGTGGCCGCGAAGGCGGGCCCCTCCACCGAATGTGGAGGTAACGTGCCCGCGGATGTCCCAGACCCTGCTGATCTCGGACCTGCACCTGGGCCACCCCTCCGGGCTCGCGGTGCTGGAGCGCCCGGCACCGCTGGAACGCCTGCTCAGTGCGATAGAGCAGGCGGACCGGCTCGTGCTACTGGGCGACATCATCGAGTTGCGCAACAGCGACGCCCCGGAAGCGATGAGCCGGGCCGAGCCGGTTCTCCGCGCTGTCGGCCGGCTGCCCGGCAGCCGTGAGCTGCTGTTGATCCCCGGAAACCATGATCGGATGCTGATCCGTGACTGGATCGCCGCGCGCGGACAGGAGCTGGAGCCCGATGACCGCGCCCCGAACGACGCGTCCGCGGCACTCTCAGAAGTCAACGCGTGGCTCGGCGGACAGCTTCAGGTGCGCTACCCTGGAGCGGCGCTCAGCCCCAGTGTCTGGGCGACCCACGGCCACTACCTGGACCCGTTGTTGACCCCGCAGGGCCCGTACGGGTTCACCGCGCTCGGGGGACGCCGGCACAGCGCGCGGCGGCGCGCCGCCTGGTATGAGCGCGAGCGTCCCCACCGCACCAGCCGGATGGCGCACGTGACCTACCACCAGATCCGGGAGGCGCGCGTCTCCCGGCTGATGTCACGCGCCCTGGGCGGCCAGATGCGCGCCCACAGCGTGCCGGCGCTGCGCAGTGTGATCGCGTCGCTGGGTGTCCAGGCTGCGCACGTGGTCTTTGGCCACGTTCACCGGCTCGGCCCGCTCGGCCGCGAGCACTGGGGGGAGTTCGCCAACACGGGCTCCTGGTACTACGAGCCGCTGCTCGTCGACCACGCCGTCCATGAGAACCCGTACTGGCCCGGCGGCGCCGTCTGGCTGTCCGATGACGACACCCCCCGGCCGGTCAACCTGCTGGCCGGGCTGGAGCGCCACGAGTTGCTCCCCCGGGTCCGCTAGCGTTCCCCGGGCAAAGATGCCCAAGTTCTGGATCTACACGCAAGCGCTGATCTTCATCTTCGTGATCGCCGGGATCGTGATCGCGATCACGCGCCTGACCTAACGGATGTCCGCGTATCGCTCGATCCTGGTCGGCACCGACGGCTCGGAGACCGCGCGGACGGCCGTCGACCACGCGATTGAGCTCGCTCAGGTGACGCGCGCGAGCCTGATGCTGGTGTCGGCGTTTGAGCCGGTCGGCGGCGAGCGGGTGCGCTCCCAGGCCCTGGAGGCGCCGGCGGACGCGCAGTGGCTCGTCGGCCCGCGCGAGGACGTGCTGGCGTTGCTTGACGGCGTCGCGAAGCTCGCACACGACGCGGGCGTCGTCGACGTCCGCAGCTTCGCGCGCCAGGGCGACGCGGCCGACGCGATCATCGACGTGGCTGAGGAGACCGGTGTCGACCTGATCGTCGTCGGCAACAAGGGAATGACCGGCGCGCGCCGCTTCCTGCTCGGCTCGGTGCCCAACAAGGTCTCCCACCACGCACCGTGCTCGGTGCTGATCGTGCGTACTACCTAGCGCGCCGTAGCCGCGGCGAGGTCCAGCAGCCCGTAGCCGTACAACGCGTTGTGCTGGCCCTGGACCTGACCGGGCTCTAGCTGGCGGGCGGTGCGTTCGAGCCGCGCGCGTACCTGGTCCGGGTGCGGGTACTTGCCGAGCACCCCGGAGGCGATCACCATCGCCGCCCCGGCTGACACCGCGGGCGTAGCCATTGAGGTCCCCGCCCATCCGACCGAGGACATGATGTTGGGCCGCCGCCGGCTCAGAAAGCTGTCCTGGAACACGTCCGGGCGCTCTGCGTGGGCGTTGCACTGAGGCTCTGCGATCGCCGCGTCAGGGCCGCCTCCGGGTGCCGCCAGGTCCAAGCCGTTACTCGTGTTGGAGTAAGCGGCGAGGCAGCCGTCGCTGGTCGTCGCGCCGACGGAGATGACGTCAGGGTCACGGGCCGGGTAGTCCAACACGTGTGCACCCTGGTTGCCCGAGGCCGCGACCACTACCACCCCGTGCGCGTGCGCGTAGTGGATCGCCGAGATCAGGGCCGGCAGCTGACGCGCGCTGACGCTGGGCTGGAAGGTCTGGCTGATGTTGATCACGCGGGCGTGGTGCGCGACGGCGTAGCGAACGCCCGTGGCCATCACGTTGGCGTTGCCCCTGCTGTCGGACCCGACCACGCGCACCGGCATGATCGTGGCGCCGTATGCCAGGCCCGTCAGGCCGATGCCGTTGTTGGTCGCCTCCGCGATCTCAGAGGTGACCCAGGTGCCGTGGCCGACCGGGTCCAGCGGATGCGTGTTGGTGCAGCGGCCGTGCCTGATCGTGCCGGCCACCAGATCACAGGGGTCGACGAACTTGGTGCCGACCAGGTCCGGCGCCTCCTTGTACTTCCCCCAGTTGGTGTAGGCGACGCCGGTGTCCAGCACGGCGATCGTCACGCCGCTGGCGCCCGCGCGTTTCACGCCGATCAGGTT
>JAFMRN010000274.1 GCA_017354065.1 Solirubrobacterales bacterium | reverse complement strand
CGACGAAGTCCAGCGTGAGCCGCTTTGTTTCGGGGTCGAAGTCGCGGACGGTGTAGGTGCGCGTCTTCCCGTTGAACTGGGTCTTGACGTAGTGGTCGGTGAACTCGCCGACCTGAAAGCCGGACAGGTCGGACCCCTCGACCACGATCCGGACCATGCTCGGCGTCAGCCGGCTGACCTCCGCGACGGTGGTTGTGAGCGGCGGGCGCCGTGGACGGTCCGGGGCTGGCATCGGGTGCAGCTTAGGGCTTGGGCGACCCGTCCTAACTCACGGCTCGAATCAAAGGCTGGTCGATTATCAAGATCTGACAACCGCTGAGGCCCGAGCGAGCCAGCGATGCGGGAAAGGGTCAAATATGGACCCTTTCCCGCCACGGAGATTCTGGTGCATCGCCGCCCCTGGAAACAGAGTTAGCAAGAGGTGACAGAGGCCCGGGCTCAGGCGGCGAAACCGCCCATCTGAAGAGACGAACCGCGCGGCACCGCAGCTCGCCAGCAAAAGCAAGGAAACGGCTGCCACGATTGACAGACTGACTAGTATCTGAGTACCAGCAGGTATCTGGATCCGTCAGTCATGCGAAACACCCGACAGGAGCGACAAGGATGTCCGAGCTAAATCAACGGTCCCGCGCGGTGCGCGCACTGGCAATGGCATCGGTCACACTGGCCGCGCTCCTCGCGTTCGGGCTGAGCAGCGCCGCCCCGGCGCTTGCCAACCAGGCAAGCGGCGGAATCACGAGCTTCAACATCACGCCCGTCAGCACCGACGCCGGGTCCCACCCGGACATCAACTTCGGGATCGGCTTCAAGTCCGGCGAGACACCCAAGTCGATGTCGGTCGACCTCGCCCCCGGGCTGTGGGCGTCGCTGACCTCGGGCGGCGGCCAGCAGGTGGCGACCGGCACGGTCAGCGCCACCGCCGCCGGCGTGCTGCCGGTCACGGGCAACGCGACCATGACGCTCGACTCGATCCCGCCGGGCGCTTCTGACTCCGCCCTGACCGGCATGACGATCCTCGTGAAGATCAGCTCGCCGGTCCAGACGACGATCGCGGTCAAGGGCTACTGGGATGTCGATGCCGACAACGGCACGCTGCGCCTGGTGGTGCCGAGCCTGCCGAACACGGCGCTCGGCGGCGTCCCGATCACGCTGAACTCGATCAACCTGAAGTTCGCGGGCAGCGTCAACGGCCAGCCCTTCACGCGCCTGCCGACCTCGGACCAGCCGGCCACTAGCACCGCTTCCGCGACGATGTACACAGGTGACAGCGGGTCGGGGAATGACAGCTTCACGCCGACCGGCAGCCCGCCGTTCAGCCCGTCGATCGCGAGCACCAGCGCGAAGGCGATCAACAACGTCCCCAACGCGGATGTGAACGTCGACGTGAAGCAGCCCGCCTGGCAGGCGGGCACCGCAGGCATGAACCTGATCGTGCCCGGATCGGCGCTGCCGGTCAACATCGGCGCGGTACCCGACCTGACGCCCCAGGGCACCCAGGTCGGCACGGTCGCGGTGCAGACACCGCTGCTCCCCTACACGCTGCAGGGCACCTTCACGGTCTCAGGATCGCTGTATGACCCGGTCGCGACCATCGCGTTCCCGAGCCTCGGCGGCCTGCACTTCAGCGGCCACATCCCGCCCCACAGCATCGCCAGCAACGCCGAGATCGACTTCACCGGCATCCCCGACTTCCCCTTCACCGACTTCTCGGTGACGCTGCCGGGCGGCTCGCGCGGGATGTTGAACGCGAACTGCCCGGGCTCCGGGTCGATGACGGGCACGTTCATCAGCCAGTGGCAGAGCCGTCAGGTTCCGGCCAGCACACCGGTCAGCCTCACCGGCTGCCCGCCGAACACGGCCACCGGGAGCGAACCCGGAGCCTCCAAACCCGCCGCCAAACCGGGCAAGCCGACGCTGACCAAGGTCGATCTGCGCGGCCTGGCAAAGCGCCGCGCCCAGCTTGGCTTCACGCTGAACCAGGGCCGGCAGGCGCCGAAGATCAGCTCCTTCACGGTCGAGCCGCCCGGCGCGCTGTCCTGGAAGCGCGCGGCGTTGAAGCAGGACCTGAGCGTGGCCGGCGCCAAGCTGAAGGGCTACAAGCTGTCCGGAAGAAAGCTGACGGTCACGCTGAAGTCAGCGGCCAGCCACCCGCGGCTGAGAGTCAAGGCCGGCGCGCTGAGCGAGTGGCGGATCCTTCAGATCGCCGCCAAGCAGAAGATCATCACGTCGCTGAACATGAACGTGGACGCCAAGGCAGGCAAGACGAGCGCGCAGATCCGCACGCGGATCAAGAGGTTCAACTAGCGAGCGTTCGCAGGCCCGTGAAGAAGATCATCAGCATCGTGGTGAGCAGCTGATCAGAGGCCTCCTCACCGGCGATCAGCCCCTCAAGCGCGCTGCCGTGGGTCATGGCTGAGGCCATCTGCGCGATCTGCTCGTAGGGGATCGGCCACGCCTCCCCCATCGCCCGGGCCTGTTCCTGCATCGCCGCCGCCAGCCGCGAGCGCATCTCCCGGTGGCGCTTCTGGAGCTCGCGGCGGAACTCCTCATCCTGGGCGGCGTGGGTGGAGAAGGCAAGCATCAGCCGCTGCCACTGCTTGTCCCCGAGGATCTCCTCGGAGAACACACCGGCGACCAGCCGAGCCTTCTCCTCATCCGAGACGTCGCTTGAGATGATGGCTTCCAGCTGCTTGGTCTTGGCCGCGAAGTGCTCATCCAGCATCGCCAGGAACAGATCGTCCTTGCTCTGGAAGTTCGCGTAGAAGGCGCCCTTGGTGTAGCCGGCCTGCTCGACCACCTCATCAATCGTGGCCTGGGCCAGCCCGCGCTCGGCGATGACCCGCGCGCCGGAGATCAGCAGTTCCTCACGCGTCTGGGCCTGGCGCTCCTTGCGCGTGAGCCGTCTTGGAGTGGCGTTCACACCGAGATTGTCGCGCGCAGACCCAGGTGTGAGCGCAGGGTCTCCCCTTCATAGTCGGCACGGAAGGATCCGCGCTCCTGCAGCAGCGGCACGACATCAGCGGCAAAGCGGTCGAGACCGCCGGGAGTCAGGTACGGCACCAGGATGAATCCGTCACAGGCCCGCTGCTGAACGTGGTTGTCGATCGCCTCCGCCACCGTCGCGGGCGAGCCGATGAATGACTGGCGGGCGGTCATCTCGATCACCAGCTCACGGATCGAGAGCCCAGCCTGCTCCGCGCGTGCGCGCCAGCGCTTGGCGGTCTCAAGCGATTCGCGGTGCAGGGTCCGCGCCTGGGCGGAACCCTCTGAGATCGCTGCGGCGTCCGGATCCGGGTCGACGTCGGGCAGTGGACCGTCGGGGTCATAGTCGGACAGGTCACGGTTCCAGACCTGCTCCAGGAACATCTGCGCGTGCCGGCCGGTGACCTGCTTCCGGCGGACCCAGTCAGAGAGCTCCTCAGCCTCGGCGTCGGTGTCGGCGAGCACGAAGGTCGCGCCGGGCAGGATCAACAGGTCGTCGGG
>JAFMRN010000273.1 GCA_017354065.1 Solirubrobacterales bacterium | reverse complement strand
TCGCGAGCGCAGGAACGCCCGCAGCTCCTCACGACGGGAGTCGGTGGCAGCGGCGACGGCCATGGGGGCCAAGCTAGCACCCTGGATTGCGGGTCTTTGCCAAGTCCGCAGTGCACAGCTACCGGGTGACGATGACCGGTGTCATTGCCGCGGCGCGGATCGCGCGATCGCTGGTCGCGATCGTGAGTCCACGGCGCGTGGCTTGCGCGACGATCATCCGGTCGAAGGGATCGCGATGCTCCCATTGGAGCTGTCCGGCCAGGGATGCGTCCTTGGAATCGATCGGCAGGTCTGAGGCTGTCATCGCCTCCAGCGTGTCCGCCCAGCTCGCGAGCAGCTGGGAGCCGTCAAGGCGCCGAAGCCGCGTTTTGGTGGCGATCTCCCATGCTGAGGCGGCCGAGACGAGTAGCTCGTTGACTGGATCCTCTATCAGCTCTCTGGCCGTAGGGGCAACTCGGTCCGGAGACGCCACCAGGTGAAGCACCGCGTTGGTGTCCAGCAGGATCGCGGTCACGCCCCGGCCGCTTCCCAGGCCTGAAGTTCCTCTTCGGGCAGCGGCGCGTCGAAGTCGTCCGGGATCTCCAGGCCGGGTAACTGGCCGAACTTCCGGCTTTGCGGGGCCGCGGGGGAAATCACGGCAACGGGGCGTCCGTGAGAGGTGATGGTTATCGCGGTGCCGGTTCTCTCCACCTCGGCTAGGAGAGCGCTCAGCTTTGCCTTCGCTTCTGTGCTTGTGATCGTTCGCATTTCTAATCGAGAATAAGGCTAGTCTGACCGGTCGTATTAGTCAATCGGACTCGATTGAGTTGATAGTGCGTGTCAGGTGCTTGAGCCGTGGTGGGGCCAGAGCGCCATCTGTGAGCCGATCACAGACCCCAAATACTCGCGGTGGTACATTGACGTACCATGACCGCAACAGCCGCCGCCCCAAGCCGCCCGGAGGCTTCCCTTCTCAGCGCTCCGGAGCCGCCCAAGTACGCACCGTCGCCGGCCGGCCCGGTCGACACGGACACTCCGATCCACCTGCCGCCGGGGTCCTCCAGGTCGCGTCTGCGCCAGACGCTGGCGTTCGCGACCAACCCGTACAACTCGGCGCTGCGGGACACCGCGCAGTACGGCGAGGTGTGGAAGATGGAGCTGCTGACGCGCAAGGACCCGTTTTACGCGTCATCCCATCCCGACCACATCCGTTCGATCTTCACCGCCAAGCCCGATGATGCGCCGGCGATCAACTATGAGTCGCCGCTGAAGCTGTGGCTCGGCGACAACTCCGTGCTGATGCTGGTCGGCCCCAAGCACATGCGTGAGCGCAAGCTGTTGTTGCCGCCATTCCACGGCGACGCGGTCGCCCGCTATATCGAGATGATCAAGGAGGTCACCGCCGAGGAGGTCGACCGCTGGCAGCAGGGCAGCACCTTCGCGCTGGCCCCACGGATGCAGGCGATCACGCTCGAGGTGATCATGCGCGGCGTACTGGGGATTGAGGGGCTGACCTCCTGGCGCACGCCCGAGCGGCGCTTCCGCGAGATCATCAAGCACTTCCTCGGTCTGTCCACCTTGCGCGGTTACCAGCTGCTGGAGCTGGCGAACTCCGGTAACACCGAGCCGAAGGGGCCGCTCAAGCCGATGATCGGCACGATCCACAGCTCGCTTGACGCGGTCATCAAGGCGCGCCGGGCGGAAGGCGAGAACACCGGCCGCAACGACGTGTTCAGCCTGTTGCTCGCCGCCCGGGATGAGGACGGCCAGCCGCTCACCGATGATGAGCTGCGCGACGAACTGCTGACCCTGATCCTTGCCGGGCACGAAACGACCGCCAACTCGCTGGCCTGGACCTGTGAGCGGCTGATGCGCAACCCGCGCGCCTATGACCGGCTGCGTGAGGAGGTCCGCGCGGGCACGGGCGAGGCCTACGTCGAGGCCACGATCCATGAGGGTATGCGCGTGCGCCCGGTGATCAACTTCGTGGCGCGCAAGATCCAGCGGCCGTGGCGCTTCGGCGAGTACGTACTGCCGGCGGGAACCGGGGTCGCGCTGTCGATCACCGGCCTGCACCACCGCCCCGATGTCTATGCCCAGCCCCACCGCTTCATGCCCGAGCGGTTCCTCGACGCCGAGGGCAAGTTCGTCAAACCGGGCACCTATACCTGGATCCCCTTCGGCGGCGGGATCCGCCGCTGCCTGGGCGCCACGCTGGCGATGGCCGAGCAGCGCGTGGTGCTCGAAGAGATCGCCCGCAGCGTCGACCTGGAGGCGCCGGACCCGGAACCGGAACGCGGCCGACAGCGAAACGTGACCACGATCCCGATCGACGGCGGGCGAGCGACGATCGCCCAAAAGCTCAGCTGATTATGGCCACGCTTACAGCTCCCGACACGCTCAACTACGCGCCGTCGCCATGTCATCCGGTCGAGGCAGGCACGCCGCTGGCACCGCCGCCGGGCCCCGCCCAGTCGGGGCTCGCCCAGACGCTGGCCTTCGGGCTTGACCCCTACGGCTACGCGCTGGCCAATGAGGGCCGCTACGGCGACACCTGGTCGATGCGCCTCGCTATCCGTCCCGAGGTGCATCTCACCACCTCGCACCCCGATCACATCAAGGCGGTCTTCACTGCCAACCCGTCTGACGCGCCGTCTTTGACCGGTGAGTCGCCGCTGCGCCCGATCGTCGGGCCCAACTCAGTGCTGACGCTGCTCGGCGACGAGCACATGCGCCAGCGCAAGCTGCTGTTGCCGGCCTTCCACGGCGACATGGTCGCCCGCTACATCGAGATGATCGAGCGCGTCGTGGAGCGGGAGATCGACGGTTGGAAACCGGGCTCCAGCTTCGCTCTGGCCCCGCGGATGCAGGCGGTCACGCTCGAGGTGATCATGCGCGGCGTGCTCGGCTTTGAGGAGCCGGGGTCCTGGCGTACACCCCAGCGGCGCTTCCGTGAGGCGATCCGCTTCTTCCTCAACGCCTCGAACAACGTCGCTTACCAGCTTGCGGAGCTGGCGACGATCCGCCGCACCGAGCCCAGCGGGGCGCTGAAGCTGTTCGCCGCGACCGTCGACCGCGAGCTTTACCCGCTGATCAAGCAGCGCCGGGCCGAAGGCGAGGATCCGAGCCGCCGTGACGTGTTCAGCATGCTGCTGGCCGCGCGCGACGAGCAGGGCCAGCCGATGACCGATCAGGAACTGCGCGACGAGCTGTTGTCGCTGATCCTGGCCGGCCATGAGACCACCGCCAACTCCCTGGCCTGGACCTTTGAGCGCCTGATCCGCAACCCCGAGCCCTACGCGAAGCTGAAAGGGCTGGTGCGCGACGGAGACGCTCAGGCGGCCGATGCCTACGTCGAGGCGACGATCCATGAGGGGATGCGCGTCCGGCCGGTGATCTCGCTTGTGGTTCGCCGCGCGGAGCGGCCATGGCGTTTCGGTCAGTACGTGGTTGGGACGGGAACCCCCGTGGTGCTCAGCATCATCGGCGTCCACCACCGCCACGAC
>JAFMRN010000084.1 GCA_017354065.1 Solirubrobacterales bacterium | reverse complement strand
GCGCCGCGGTCAGCCAGCTCACCCCGGCCGAGCTGCGTGACGCCGCGTCCGAGCCGGTCCCCGCGCCCGATCCGGACGCACCGGCGCCGGTGCTGATCCTGACGACCGGCACCACCGGCGCGCCAAAGGGCGCGCGCCATGACTGGCGGCGGCTGCTGGCCGGCGTGCACGTACCGGCGGGCGTGGATGCGCCGCGCTGGCTGCTGGCCTGCAACCTGAACCAGTTTGCCGGGATCCAGGTGCTGTTGCACGCGCTGGCGAGCGCCGGCAGCCTGGTGGTCCCGGCCTCTCGGCGCCCGGCCGACGTGGCCGCGGCGATCGCCGAGCACGGCGTGACCCACGCCAGCGGCACTCCCACCTTCTGGCGGCTACTGAGCCGCGAGCTGGACCCTCAGAGCGCGGCGCAGCTGCCGCTGGCCCAGATCACGCTCGGCGGTGAGGCCGCCTCTGATCAGCTGCTCAGCGCGCTGCGCGAGCTGTTCCCCCAAGCCCGGATCTCCCATGTCTATGCCGGCACCGAGGTCGGCTCCGTCGTATCCGTGTCGGACGGCCGCGCGGGCCTGCCGGTCTCCCTGCTCGAGGGTGACGGCAGCGCGCACGCGAGCTTCAAGATCGTCGACGGTGAGCTGCACGTCCGCTCCGACGTGGGGATGCTCGGGTACCAGGCCGGCGCTGATGACGCCGCCGGCTGGCGCGCGACCGGTGATCAGGTCGAGGTCCGTGACGGGCGGATCCAGTTCGTCGGACGCAGCTCCGAGATCATCAACGTCGGCGGCGCGAAGGTCCATCCCCTCCCGGTTGAGCAGCTGATCGGCTCCGTGCCGGGCGTCCAGATCGCCGCCGTCTACGGGCGGCCCAGCCCGATCACGGGCCAGATCGTGTCCGCCGACGTGGTCGCCGCGCCGGGCCACGATGTGCAGGCCCTGGAGGCGGAGATCCGCCAGGCCTGTGAGGCGCTGCCAGCCGCGGGCCGCCCGCGGCGGATCCGCTTTGTCGATCAGGTGCAGACGCGCGGTCACAAGGTGGTGCGCCAGTGAGCAGGGTCGTGATCGTCACCGGCGGCAGCCGCGGCCTCGGCGCGGGCCTGGTCAAAGCGTTCCTGGAGCGCGGCGACACGGTCGCCACCTGTAGCCGCTCAGCCACCCCGCAGACCGAGGCCTGGGCGGCGGATCCGGCGCTGGCCGGCCGCTTCCTGCACGCCTGCGTGAACCTGGCGGATGCGGCGGAGACCGAAGCGTTCATCAACCAGGTGCTGGCTGAGTTCGGCGGCCGGGTCGACGTGCTCGTCAACAACGCCGGGGTCGCCCGCGACGGTGTGATCGGGCTGATGGGTGAGCGCGACACGGACACCGTGATCGACCTCAACCTCCGCGCCACGTTCCGCGTGACGCGGCTGGTCAGCCGCCGGATGCTGCGTCAGGGGTCGGGGCGGATCATCAACATCTCATCGATCGTCGGCGTGTCCGGCTACCGCGGCCTGTCGGTCTACTCCGCCACCAAGGCGGCGCTCGACGGGTTCACACGCTCGCTCGCGCGGGAGCTCGGCGCCCGCAACATCACGGTCAACTCGGTGGCGCCCGGGTACCTGCGCACGGAGATGTCCCACGGCCTGGATGAGGCCCAGCTCGGGCAGATCGCGCGCCGCACCCCGGCCGGGCGCCTGGGCGAACCCGAGGACGTGGCGCGCGCGGTCTGCTTCCTGGCCTCAGATGACGCCGCTTTCATCTCCGGTCAGGTACTGGTAGTCGACGGTGGCCTTACGGCCTGATGCGTACTTCCCTGCAACTTCCCAAACCCCCACCGGGCCCGCGGGGTTTGGGAACTAACCCGGGGCTGAGCAGGGGTAAACGCCCGAACCCCCGGGGTTTGGGAAGTTCCAGGGCCCAAACCGGCGACAAACTGTGAGCTAACCCCTATATTTGTGCCCTCGCGTAGCGTCAGCGTGGCGTCAACTTGCATACCGATGCACGCACCAGTCACCGCTACGGCAACGGCTAATCCCCTAGCAACGGTTCTTTCCTCTGATGTCATTTGACGCGCAAGCAGCTCCGGCTTCGAGCCCCTTAGACCTACGTGACTACTGGTCCGTCCTGCGCCGCAACCTGTGGTTGATCGCGCTCACGACCGTCGTCGCCGCCGTGGTCGGCGGACTGCTCGGCGGCGGCCAGAAGAAGTCCTACTCCGCCACCGCGACCGCAAACTTCACGGCGCCCCCGTCGGCCAGCGCTTCGGGCGCCGCCGCCAGCTTCGAGACCCAGCAGACCTACGCGGCCGCCGGTGCCGCGCTGCTGAGCTCCGATCAGACGTTGGCAGCGGTGAAGAAGGACGTCCACTCCAAGCTGTCGATCAGCCAGCTGCGCGGGAAGCTGAGCTCGACGATGAACCCGCAGACCTACCTGGTCACGATCACCGCCTCAGACAGCAGCGCAAAGGGCGCCGCGGCGCTCGCCAACGCCGCCGTGAACGAGACGCTGAACGTCTCCAACCAGCAGGCCCGCAACCAGGATGCGCGCCAGGCCGCCAACTACCAGAACCAGCTGAACGGGCTGAAGGGCTCGAACAAGAACCAGCAGACGGTCTCCAACCTGGAGAACCAGCTCAGCATCGCCAAGAACCTGGCGGCGACCGCGACCACCGGGCACGTTGAGACCCCGGCGCAGGTGCCGTCCAGCTCGAGCTCCGGCGGACCGGTTCAGACGGCGATCCTCGGCGGTGTCCTGGGCCTGATCATCGGCCTGATCATCACCGGCCTCCGGGAGGCGCTTGATCGCCGCCTGGGCAGCTCCTCGGACGTCGCCAAGGAGCTGGGGATCCCGACCGTCGGCCACATCCCCGAGGACACGCTCGGGCAGCAGACGCTGACCCAGCACGGCGCGGCCGTGGTCGATGACAGCAAGTTTGAGGGCTTCCGGATCCTGCGCGCCAACCTCGAGTTCCTGGATCCCAAGAGCCCGCCCAAGAGCGTGGTGGTGACCAGCGCCCTGCCCGAGGAGGGCAAGACCACCGTCGCCCTGTCACTGGCGCTGGCCTCCGCGGCCGCCGGGCGGCGGACGCTGCTGGTCGAGTGTGACCTGCGGCGCTCGGCCCTGGCGAAGCGCCTGGGCACCGAGCGCGGTCCCGGCCTGGTCGACTTCCTCGACGGACGCGCCAGCCCCGGCCAGATCCTGCGCACGCTGCCGATCGTCGTCAGCGGACAGGCTTCAAACAACGGTGCCGGCGCCGATTCGACCACCCCGTCAGACTGGGTGACCGCCGCTTCACACGGCGACACCGGCAGCGGCAGGCCGGTGCTGCCCAGCTACGACATCCCGGGCCTGTCGGGCGCTGAGGGCACGACGACCGTCAGCAAGCCCGCCACGTCCGGACAGCGGCGCCGGCGCGCGGACGTCGACGGCCAGGTCCAGATCGGCAACCTGACCTACATCGTCGGCGGCAGCACCAGCATGCGCACCGCGGAGCTGCTCAGCTCACAGGGCTTCCAGCAGTTCCTGGAGCAGGTCTCAGACGCCTATGACCTGGTGGTGATCGACTCCTGCCCGCTGCTGCCGGTGGCAGACACGCTGGGGATCGTGCCCCACGCCGACGCGGTGCTGATGTGCCTGCGGGCGTCGCGCACGACCAGGGACCAGGCTCACGCCGCCAAGGCGGCGCTGGATCGCTTCCCGCAGCGTCCCGTCGGGGCCGTTGTCACAGGGGTTCGCGACCCTTCACGCGAGACCTCATACTCCTACAGCTACGCCTACACCCGCCAGTCCTGAGCCCGTGTTACGGACCGCCGCACTAGCACTCGCCGCGGTCGCCGCCGGCGTTGGCTGCGCGGCCCTGGCGATGCTGTGCCTCGACCACCCCCGCACCGGGCTGCTGGTGGCGATGTGCGTGATCGTGCCCCTGCCCTGGGCGATGCGCATGGTGCAACGCCGCTGGGACGTGTTCGAGCCGATCCACCTGATGGCCTTTGCCATCGGGATCCTGTTCATCTGGCGCCCGTTCTGGGAGCTGCACACCAACATCCAGCCCTATCCGGGCTTCGACACGCGCGATGGCTTCAACGGCGCGATGATGATCGGGCTGGTCGGCACGGTGTTCCTGTACCTCGGCTACTTCTCCAAGGCCGGCGCGGCGATAGTCCACCGCTTCCCCCCGCTCGCGGACCACTGGGACGCCGAGCGCTCGGTCCGCTTCGTGCGCCGGATGCTGGTGCTCGCCGCGTTCCTGACCGCGATGTACGCCGCCCAGGCGGGCATCCACTACGTGATCAGCACCTACACCGGCCGTTCCGGGCAGGCCACCCTGTCCAGCCAGAGCTCGGGCTACTTCTACCAGGGCCCCTACCTGACGATCCCGGCGGCCTTCATCCTGTTGATCGCCTACACGCGCAGGAAGACGACGGCGACGCTGGTGCTGTTGATCGCGGTCGTGGTCGTCGCCGTGGGGATCACGGTCCCGGCCGGTGACCGCACGTTCATGCTGGAGCTGGCGATGCCGATCGCGGCGATGTGGTACCTGCGCCGCAACCGCCGCCCACGGGTGATCTCGCTCGCGGTGCTGTTCATCGTGTTCCTGATCTTCATCAACGTGTCACTGGTGTTTCGCTCCACCGCCAACCGTGCCGGCAACAGCCTGCCCGCGGCCGTAGCCCACGCCTTCACCCACCCCCAGGACGAGCTGGCGAAGTTCATCTCGGGCGCCGACCCCTCGGAGTTCAGCGCGCTGGAGGTGGAGTACGTCGGCTACAAGAACCACCAGCTCGGCTTCAAGCCGGGCGGTACGGTCTCCAGCCTGATCACCGGCTGGATCCCGCACGAGTTCTTCGCCGGCGGCAAGAAGCCGCTGACGCCGCTGCAGTACGTGACCTGGACGCTGTTCCCGACGACCCAGGGAGGGGGCAGCTATGGCCCGTCGATGTTCGGCTCGATGTACATTGACTACGGCTGGTTCACGCTCGCGCTGTTTGCCGCGCTGGTCGGGATCGCGCTCCGCTCGCTGTGGGAGTACTTCCTGATGGCGCCCAGGACCAGCGGCATGCAGCTCGCCTTCGCGGCCAGCATGCCGCTGGCGATCATCATGCTGCGCAACGACGTGGACGACATCGTCTACCGGTCGGTGTTCTTCGTCGTGCCGATCATTCTCTGCATCGTCAGCTGCTCGCGGCCCTCACGCAAGGACCGCAAGCTGATGGCCCGCCAGGCCAGGGCGGCGGCTCAGCGCGGCCCCGCCGTCAGCGTCGCCGGCCCCACGCAAACAGGCCAACCCGCAGGCGGCTGGGCGCCAGCCGACCGTGCGCCAGGCCCAGCGCATAGGTGAGCGCGGAGAAGCCGAGATAGGCCGGTTCGGCCTCCGCGCCGTAAACGGCGGCGTCAAAGCCGTGGCGCTCCAGCAGCCCGCGCAGTGTCTTGACCGTGTTGGCGCGGTAGACCGTCGGGAACACGTCCTCTGCGTGGCGCCGGGGCTGTAGGCGGCCCAGCACCCGTGCGTGCAGCCGGGCGGGAACCAGCCGCGAGGCCAGCCCCAGATAGCTGTTGGCGTTGACGGTCCGGATGCACAGCACGCCGCCGGGCCTGATCACGCGCGCCGCCTCTGAGAAGAAGTGATCCGGCTCTGCGATGTGCTCGACCACAAAGTCAGCCACTGCCAGATCCACGCTTGTGTCATCCACCGGCCA
Source organism: Solirubrobacterales bacterium (assembly GCA_017354065.1). GTDB lineage: Bacteria > Actinomycetota > Thermoleophilia > Solirubrobacterales > Solirubrobacteraceae > Palsa-465. The sequence goes on along the minus strand of JAFMRN010000084.1, from coordinate 3,229 downwards.
GCGCAGATCCTGGCCGATCATCCGGAACTCGTCGACGAACTGGTTGGTGGCGGCGGCGGGATCAACGTCGATCCCGATCACCCGCGCGCAGCGGCCGCGCAGCACGCGCAGGTCCCGGCGCACGCGGACGTCGTCCTCGATCTGGGCGCCCCGCCCACAGCCGATGTCCAGTGCGACCGCGTCCGGGGCCAGCAGCTCCTGGACGCGCAGGTAGAAGCGCACCGTGCCGTCGATGTCGGAGAAGCCGCCGAAATCCAGCTCGGGATGGTGGCGCCGTGCAATCTCCTGGCGGTCGCTCACCGGCGCCTCGCTTCGGCGGCGTAGCGGATCGCCGCGAGCGCCCCGGCCGCGGCGCTGTCAACGCCGCGCGCCGCGATCTTGCGCGACGACTCCGCGGAGAAGCGCGCGCGTAGCTCCGGGTCCGCCACCATCCGCTCCAGAGCGTCCGCCGCGCCTCCTACGTCGTCGCGGGCCACAAGATATCCATTTCCTCCATCTCCCAACAGGTCCCCGGCACTGCCGACCTTGTCTGAGAGCAACAACGGCAGCCCGAAGTACAGGGCCTCTGCGACCACCACCCCGTAGGTCTCCCCCCAGGCCGACAGCAGCCCGAAGATGTCGGCCGCCGCGTACGCGCGGGAGATCTCAGACTGGTTCAGGAAGCCGGCGAAGATCACGTCGGGGATCGACTGCGCTTCAACGCGCGCACGCATCTCGGTCTCCTCCTCACCGGAGCCGACCACCAGCAGCCCACAGCGGCGGCGCAGCCGGACGCGCCGGAAGGCCTCCAGCAGCATCAGCGGCTGCTTGGCCGGCACCAGCCGCGAGGCGCTCAGCACGATCGGGCCGACGTCCTCTGCGAACCCGAACTCGGAGCGCAGCTCCCGGCGCCGCGGGATCAGCTCCCGCGCCTCCGCGACAAACTTGTCGGTGTCGGTCCCGTACGGGGCCGAGAACAGCTGTTCCGGCGTGAACCCGTAGTGCTCGAGCCAGCGCCGGTTCTCGCGCCCGATGTAGACGGCGGCGTCGATCTGGCCGAACAGCCCAACCAGCCACAGCTGTTTCACCAAGCTTTTAGCCAGGCCGCGCGGGTGCAGCAGGTTCTGGGTGTCGCGCAACACCACGCCGCCGCCGATACTGCGCTGCGCGCCGATCGCAAACAGGTTCGTCAGCCAGTTGTAGCCCTCGGACCAGAGCACGTCAAAGCGCTCACGGCGGACCAGGCCGATCACGTCGGAGTCGGCAAGCTCGGAGGTCGCAAAGCGGTTCGGCAGGTTGTCATCGGCCTTGGCCAGGAAGCGTGAGCGGTACCCGCCCAGAAGGTCGGAGTCCCAGTAGACGCCGGTGCCGTAACCACCGATTGACGGGCTGCGGACACCGGCCGATGATGCGTAGATCACCGTCAGATCGATTCCGTCCGCAGCGGCGATCCGCCGGTACAGCGGCACCTTGAACGGAATCGGCGACGGTGCGAGCAGGCCGACGCGCAGGCTTCCTTCCTTCCCCATTGGCTGCTGAGCCTACCGTGCGGCATGGTGAATCGCCTCCAGCGCCTGGTGATGGGCTTGGTCAAGGCTGAGCCGCTGGACCTTGGCCAGCGACTCCTGAGCGAACTGCGCGCGCAGCTCCGGGTCCGCCACCATCCGCTCCAGAGCGTCCGTCGCGCCTCCTACGTCGTCGCGGGCCACAAGAAAGCCGTTCCCTCCGTCTCCCAACAGGTCCCCGGCACTGCCGACCTTGTCTGAGAGCAGTGCCGGCAGGCCAAAGGCCATGGCTTCCGCCACCGCCACACCAAAGGTCTCCCCCCAGGCCGACAGCAGCGCGAAGATGTCGGCCGCGGCGTATGCGCGCGCTATCTGTGACTGGTTCAGGAAGCCGGCAAAGACGACGTCGGGGATCTGCTCGGCCTCCACGCGCCGGCGCATCTCCGTCTCCAGCTCACCGGAGCCGACCACCAGCAGCCCACAGCGGCGGCGCAGCCGGACGCGCCGGAAGACCTCCAGCAGCATCAGCGGCTGCTTGGCCGGCACCAGCCGCGAGGCGCTCAGCACGATCGGTCCGACGTCCTCTGCGAACCCGAACTCGGCCGCGAGCTCCCGGCGGCGCCCCGCCAGCGCGCGCGCTTCTGCGCTGAACTTGTCAGCGGTGTAGGGCACGTAGAAGAGCTGCTCCGGCGCGAAGCCGTAGTGCTCGAGCCAGCGGCGGTTCTCGCGGCTGAGGTAGGCGGCGGCGTCGACCTGGCCGAACAGCCCGGCCAGCCAAACCTGCTTGATCAGCGTCTTTGCGAGCTTGCGCGGGTGCAGCAGGGTCTGATCGTCGCGCAGGACCACGCCGCCGCCGAGGCTGCGCTGGGTGATGATCGCCAGCTGGTTCGTGATCCACGCATACCCCTCGGACCACAGCACGTCAAAGTGGCCGTGACGGACCAGGCCGACCACGTCGGGGTCCAGCAGGTCGCGGTGATGGAAGCTAGGCAGGTTCGTGTCGGCGCGAGCCAGGAACGTCGACTTATAGCCGCTCATCAGGTCCTCATCCCAGAAGACCCCTGTCCCATAGCCGCCGACAGAGGGGCTCACGACCCCCGCGGATGATGCGTAGATCACGGTCAGGTCGATCCCGTCGCTCGCCGCCAGGCGCCGGTACAGGGGGACCTTGAATGGGATCGGTGATGGCGCCAGCAGGCCGACACGCAACATGTTCAACCGCTCAGGATCCGCCCGATTCCGCTGCGCAGCGCTTCCCCGTAGCGCGACCACGGGTACTGCTCCGCCTTGGCACGCGCGGCCTTCGCCATGCGGCGCTGTAGTTCCCGGTCCTCATACAGCAACGTAAGTTTGGCAGCGATCGCGTCCGGGTCACGGATCGGGACCACCCAGCCGTCGACGTCGTGCTCGACGACGTCGTCAGCGAGCGTGTTCGGCGTCACGATCGCCGGCAGGCCACAGGCCATGCCCTCAACCACGGTGGCGCCGTAACCCTCGATCAGGGAGGGCAAGACGCCGACGTGCCCGCTGCGCAGCACCTCCGGCAGCTGGTGGCGGGTGAGCGGCCCGACATGGCGGATGTTGGGCTCGCCCAGCCACGGGTGCGGGCCACCTATCAGCATCCCCACGAACAGCAGCTCAGCGTTGGGCAGGCCCGCGCGTTTGAAGCCCTCCACCAGGTAGGAGATCCCCTTGCGCTGGGTGATCTGGCCACAGAAGATCACCCGGAAGCGGTCCTCGGCCGG
>JAFMRN010000272.1 GCA_017354065.1 Solirubrobacterales bacterium | reverse complement strand
CGGCAGCCGCGCGGAGGGCTCCTGGGCGGCGAGCATCGTCTCGAGCCCGGCCTTCAGCTTCTCCCAGATCCGGGGTACCGCGAAGAACCAGTTCGGGCGCACCTGGGGCAGGAAGCTCGCTATCTCGCGCGGATCCGGGCAGACGGTCACCGTCCCCCCGAACACCAGCGGGATGTAGTAGTTCGCCATGCGCTCGGCGATGTGCGCGGCCGGCAGCCAGGAGATCACCCGCGAACCGGGCTCGAAGTCCATGATCTCCTCGACGCTGGAGGCCGCGGCCATCAGGTTCGCGTGAGTCAGCTCGACGCCCTTGGGCGGGCCGGTGGTGCCGGAGGTGTAGATCAGCGTCGCGAGGTCGTCGGGCGCCACGGCGGCGCGCGCGGCCGAGACGTCAAAAGCGGCCGGCGCGTGCCCCTCAACCGTCGCCAGGGACATCGTCCCGGTGGGCGCGTCGGCGCCGGGCGCGTCGGCGACCAGCACGTGCTCGAGGCTCGGCAGCTCGCGCTTGACCTCAAGCACCCGGGACAGAAACGCCTGCTCGGTGACGATCACGCGCGCCCCCGAATCCTTCACCAGGAAGGCGATCTGGTCCGGCGGGTAGGTGTTGTAGATCGAGAACGGGACGGCGCCGAGCGTCAGCGCGGCCAGGTCGCAGAGGAAGAACTCCGGGCGGTTGGTCAGCATCAGCGCGACCATGTCACCGTGGCCGACGCCGAGGCCCGCCAGGCCGGCGGCCAGCTTCGCGGCCCGCTCCTCGAGTTCGGCCCAGGTCCAGCTGACGGCGTCATCAACGCTGCGGACGGCAACGACGTCGGGGTGTGAAGCGGCGGTCAGGTGTAGCGCTTGGGCCAGGTTCGCGGCATCCACCGCCGTGCCCGTTGCGGGCGCGGTTTGGCTCTCCATCTCAAGGAACGATGTTAAGCCCGCCCCCGGCCTGAATGCGGCAGTCGAGCTCAGCCCAGGCCTTGACGCGGCGGCTCCCCGGAGCCGCCGCGCAGTGCCTCTGCCAACCCGGCTGTCAGCGCCACCCGATCCTTGGCGCTGCTCTCTGCCGAGTCGATCAGCGTGGTCGCGTCACGCAGGAGCTGGAGATCGGTCCCTTCCAGCCCTGCGCGCATCGCGTCGAGGGTGATCGCCACGGCCAGGTCGCCGCGCTCATCCTCGCTGTAACCGTCAGCCCCCATCGCTTCGATCATCTCGCCCGCCAACGTGCTGATCGCGGTCCCGGCCCGCAGCAGCGTCAACAGGAAGTCATCGAGCTCTGTCCGTGTGTGAGCAGCCTCCATGCCCCCTTAACCGCACGGCGGGGACAAAGTCAGGGCCTACCGGGCACACAAACACAAATTGCTCTGAGGCTCCGATTTAAAGACTTGACTGATTCAAGAAAAGCGTCCACAATCGCGCTCGTGCCGTCCGCCGTCCCGAGTCCTGGCGAGCTTGAAGCGAAGCTGCGTCAGGCCGACCTGCGCATCACGCGCCCGCGGCTCGCCGTACTCGGGACGGTGTATGAGCACCCTCACGCGGACACCCACGCGATCATCGATCGGGTTCGAGTGCAGCTCGCCGACGTCTCCCACCAGGCGGTGTATGACGTCCTCGCCGCCCTCACCGAAACGGGGCTGCTGCGCCGGATCCAACCATCCGGCTCGGTCGCCCGCTATGAGGCACGCGTCGGCGACAACCACCACCATGTGGTCTGCCGCAGCTGCGGCGCCGTCGCCGACGTGGACTGCGCCGTGGGTGCCGCACCCTGCCTCGACGCCTCCGACGATCACGGCTACGTGATCGATGAGGCCGAGGTCACCTACTGGGGCACCTGCCCCAGCTGCCTCGCCAACCAGCAACATCCCTGAAAGGACACCGTGTCTGACGCCCTAGCCGGATCATCCACCGAGGCCGCCGGCGGCTGCCCCGTCCATCACAACGGACGTGTCCAGCCGACCCAAGGTGACGCCAACTCCCAATGGTGGCCCGAACGACTGAACCTCAAGATCCTGGCCAAGAACGCACCCGCGCGTGATCCACTTGGCCCTGACTTTGACTACGCCAAGGAATTCAACAGCCTCGACCTCAAGGCCGTGAAGCAGGACATAGAGGAGGTCCTCACGACCTCCCAGGACTGGTGGCCGGCCGACTTCGGCAACTACGGTCCGCTGATCATCCGCATGGCCTGGCACGCCGCCGGCACCTACCGGATCGGCGACGGCCGCGGCGGCGCCGGCGCCGGTCAGCAGCGCTTCGCCCCGCTGAACAGCTGGCCTGACAACGTCAACCTGGACAAGGCCCGCCGCCTGCTGTGGCCGGTCAAGAAGAAGTACGGACAGCGCATCTCCTGGGCCGACCTGCTGGTGCTGGCCGGCAACGTCGCGCTTGAGGAGATGGGCTTTGAGACCTTCGGCTTCGGCGGCGGCCGCGCCGACGTGTGGGAGCCCGAGGACGACGTCTACTGGGGCGCGGAGACCACCTGGCTGGGCACTGACAAGCGCTACCCGGGCAACGGTGATCGTGTGCTGGCCGAGCCCTTCGGCGCCACCACCATGGGCCTGATCTACGTCAACCCGGAGGGCCCCGAAGCCGAGCCCGACCCGGTCAAGGCGGCCCACGACATCCGTGAGACGTTCAAGCGCATGGCGATGAACGACGAGGAGACCGTCGCGCTGATTGTCGGCGGCCACACCTTCGGCAAGACCCACGGCGCGGCCCCCGACTCGGCGCTCGGCCCCGAGCCCGAGGCCGCGGACCTGACCGAGCAGGGCCTCGGCTGGAAGTCCTCACACGGGTCCGGCAAGGGAGCGGACGCGATCACCTCGGGCCTCGAGGTGACCTGGACCCAAACGCCGACCAAGTGGTCCAACCACTTCCTGGAGAACCTGTTCGGCTACGAGTGGGAGCTGGAGAAGTCACCGGGCGGCGCCAACCAGTTCGTGGCCAAGGACGCGGACGCCGTGATCCCGGCCCCGGATGAGGGCGGCGCACCGCGCAAGCCGACGATGCTGGTGACCGACCTGTCACTGCGGCTCGACCCTGTGTATGAGCCGATCGCGCGGCGGTTCAAGGACAACCCGGCGGAGCTGGCCGACGCGTTCGCGCGTGCCTGGTTCAAGCTGACCCACCGCGATCTCGGTCCGATCGCTCGGTACCTCGGCCCGGAGGTTCCCTCCGAGGAGCTGATCTGGCAGGACCCGCTGCCGAAGGCCAACGGCGGCGCCTCTCAGCTTGACGCGACGGACCTGAAACAGCAGATCCTGGCTTCAGGCCTGACCGTCTCTGAGCTGGTCTCGACCGCCTGGGCGGCCGCCTCAACGTTCCGCGGCTCTGACAAGCGCGGCGGTCTGAACGGCGCGCGGATCGCGCTGGCCCCGCAGAAGGACTGGGAGGTCAACAACCCGGCCCAGCTGTCCAAGGTGCTCTCAACGCTGGAGCGGATCCGCTCGGCGCACGGTTCGGTGTCACTCGCCGACCTGATCGCCCTGGGCGGCGCCGCGGCGGTTGAGAAGGCCGCGGCCGATGCCGGTC
>JAFMRN010000271.1 GCA_017354065.1 Solirubrobacterales bacterium | reverse complement strand
ATGGTGCTCGATCACGATCACCGACTTGCCGGACTCCACCAGGCGGTCCAGCAAGCCGAGCAGTTGCTCCACGTCGGCCAGGTGCAGGCCGGTGGTCGGCTCATCCAGCACGTAGACCCCGCCGTCCTCTGCCATGTGCACCGCCAGCTTCAGCCGCTGGCGCTCACCGCCGGACAGCGTCGTCAGCGGCTGGCCGATGTGCAGATAGCCGAGCCCCACATCCTCCAGGCGCGCGAGGATCTTCGCGGCGGCCGGCACCTTGACGACACCGCGAAAGAACTCGGCGGCAGCAGCCACGGACAGCTCCAGCACCTCCGCGATGTTCAGCTCCCCGAGCCGGTACTCCAGCACCTCAGCGCTGAAGCGCTTGCCCCCGCAGTCCTCGCACGGGGCGGACACGGTGGCCATGATCCCCAGGTCGGTGAAGATCACCCCGGCGCCGTTACAGGTCGGACAGGCGCCCTCAGAGTTGGCCGAGAACAGCGCCGGCTTGACGCCGTTGGCCTTGGCGAAGGCCTTGCGGATCGGCTCCAGCAGCCCCGTGTAGGTGGCGGGGTTCGAGCGCCGCGAGCCCTTGATCGGCGACTGATCGACCGCCACCACGCCGTCGCGGCCGACCACCCCGCCGTGGATCAGCGAGCTCTTGCCCGAGCCGGCCACGCCGGTGACCACCACAAGCACGCCCAGCGGGATGTCAACGTCCACATCGGCCAGGTTGTGCAGCGAAGCGCCGCGCACCTCGATCGACCCCGACGCCGAGCGGACCGACGGCTTCAAAGCCGCCCGGTCATCGAGATGCCGTCCGGTCAGAGTGTCACTCAGGCGCAACTGATCAACGGAGCCCTGAAAACAGATCGAACCGCCGTCAGCGCCAGCGCCCGGGCCCAGGTCGACAACCTGATCAGCGATCGCGATCACCTCCGGCTTGTGCTCGATCACCAGCACGGTGTTGCCCTTGTCGCGCAGGGCACCCAGCAGGTCGTTCATCCGCTGGATGTCGTGTGGGTGCAGACCGACGCTCGGCTCGTCGAACACGTAGGTGACGTCGGTCAGCGACGAGCCCAAATGCCGGATCATCTTCACGCGCTGGGCCTCACCGCCTGACAGCGTGCCTGAGGGCCGCTCCAGCGCCAGGTAGCCGAGCCCGATGGCGGAGAAGGAATCCAGCACGTCACCGAGCCCGGCCAGAAGCGGGGCCACCGAACTCGAATCCAGAGAGCGCACCCAGCCGGCCAGGTCGCGGATCTCCATCGCGCAGGCGTCGGCGATCGACAGACCGTCGATCTTCCCCCTCCGCGCCCCCTCGGCCAGGCGCGTGCCACCGCATTCCGGGCAGTCGGTGAAGGTCGCGATCCGGTCGACAAACGCGCGGATGTGGGGCTGGAGGCCCTCGCGGTCCTTGGACAGCATCGAGCGCTCGATCCGCACCACAAGCCCCTCATAGGTCATGTTGATCCCGGAGATCTTCATCCGGGTCGGCTCCTTGTAGAGGAAGTCCTCGCGCTCGCGCTTGGAGTACTGGTAGATCGGCTTGTCCGGGTCGATGAACCCCGACTCGGCATACAGCCGGTAGTTCCAGCCGCCCGGGGTGTAGCCGGGAACTGCAAGCGCGCCCTCGGACAAAGACTTGGACTCATCGAACAGCTGCCCGACATCGACGTCGGAGACACTGCCGCGTCCCTCACAGTGCGGGCACATCCCGCCGGTGCGCGAGAACGAGGCGGCTTCAGTCTTTCCGCCGACCGTGATCGCGCCCTTGCCGCTGACCGACGGGACGTTGAAGGCAAACGCGCCCGGCGGTCCGACGTAGGGCTCAGACAGCCGGCTGAACAGGATCCGCAGGAACGCGTTGGCGTCCGTGACCGTGCCGACTGTTGAACGCGGGTCTGCGCCCAGGCGCTGCTGGTCGACGCTGATCGCGGTGGTCAGGCCCTCCAGCAGGTCGACGTCCGGGCGCGCCAGGGAGGGCATAAACCCCTGCACAAACGCGCTGTATGTCTCGTTGATCAGCCGCTGGGACTCGGCCGCGACGGTGTCGAACACCAGTGAGCTCTTGCCCGAGCCCGACACGCCGGTGAACACCGTCAGGCGCCGTTTGGGGATCTCGACGCTCACGTCTTTGAGGTTGTTCTCACGCGCGCCGTGCACGCGGATCAGGCCGTGGGTGTCAGCGACGTGGGTCTCCATGGCAGCGCATCCTATGTCGCCAAGACGCGCCAGGCTTCTCAAAACCTGCGCAATGTAAAACTGGGCATATGCCCCGCGCCACAGTCACCGCCCCAGACGCCCCGGAAGCGATAGGTCCCTACGTCCACGCCGTCCGCGCCAGCGGTGAGCTGCTGTTCGTCTCCGGCCAGATCCCGCTGGACCCAAACACGGGTGAGCTGGTGGGCGAGACGCCCGCCGAGCAGGCCCGCCAGGCGCTCACCAACCTGGCGGCCGTGATCAAAGCCGCCGGCGCATCCCTCAGCGACGCGGTCAAGGTCACGCTGTACACGACCGACCTGAGCCAGTTCGCGGCGATCAACGAGGTCTACGCTCAGTACTTCAAGGACTCCGCCAGGGCCGCGCTCGGCGTCGCCGCCCTTCCCAAGGGTGCGCTGGTGGAGGTTGAAGCGGTGGTGGTGCTCCCTGAGCACTGAGCCCGCACTGGGCCCGACACCGGAAGCTATCGCCGCCGCGCAAGCGGCCGGCGCCGAGGTGGTGCGCCAGACGCCGGTCCTGACGACCAACACGCTGTCCAAGCAGGTCGGCGCGACCGTTGTGTTCAAGGCCGAGAACCTGCAGCGCACCGGCTCCTTCAAGCTGCGCGGAGCGCTCGCGAAGATCGCCGCGCTGGAGCGCTTCGAGCCCGAACTGAACGGCGTGGTCTGTGGCAGCGCCGGCAACCACGCCCAGGCGGTGGCATATGCGGCACGCGCCCGCCAGATCCCCTGCGAAGTGTTCATGCCGCTCGGCGCGCCGATCGCCAAGACCGAGGCCGTGACCGCGCTCGGCGCAAACGTGCACCTGGTGGGGGTCAGCGTCGATGAGTCCATCGCCGCCGCCCAGGCGCATGCCTCCGCCTCAGGTCAGGCCTTCATCCACCCCTTTGACGACCCGGACGTGATCGCCGGGCAGAGCACCGTCGGCCTAGAGCTGGCCGCCCAGGTGCCCGAGCTCGACCGCGTCGTCGTCCCGATCGGCGGCGGTGGGCTGATCAGCGGGATCGCGCTCGCGCTGAAGGCGGCCAGGCCCGAGATCGAGATCATCGGCGTCCAGGTCGAGCGCTGCGCCCCGGTCAAGGACTCGCTCAGCGCCGGCCGTCCGCTGGTCTTCAGAGAGCCGCGCGCGACGATCGCCGACGGAATCGCCGTCAAGCGCCCCGGTGAGCTGACCCTGGAGCTGATCAACCGCTGGGTCGACGACGTGCTGGTGGTATCCGAGGACCAGGTCGCCGAAGCGATGGTGTTCATGCTCGAGCGCGCCAAGCTCGTGGTCGAGGGTGCGGGCGCGGTCGGCGTCGCGGCGGCGCTCGGC
>JAFMRN010000083.1 GCA_017354065.1 Solirubrobacterales bacterium | reverse complement strand
GGGGGGTTGGGGGTGGTCCGCGACGCGCTGCGCTCAGTGGACGATCCGCCGGCGGATGGCGCACCCTTCAGCGTGCTGGCGGAGGCGGCGCGGCTGCAGTTCTCCGCGCGCCTGTTCAACTTGTCGGTCGGGAGCGCGTCGGGGCCGTCGGAGCCTTTGGAGCTACTGGGCCGCCAGGTGGTGGATCTGTTCGGACTGCCGTTCCTGCCCGCCGAGCACGGGTTCGCCGCGTCAGTCATCACCTACGACGGCCGCGTTGAGTACGGGCTGTTGGGCGATTACGACGCGCTGGGCGACCTCGGGGTTGTGGCCGCCGGGATCGACCAGACCCTCGGAGAGCTGCTGGCGGCCGCCGCGGCCGTGGAGGCCGTACGCGAGACCCGCCGGCGCCAGGATTCTGCGCCACCGGCGGCGGAGGTTCCGGAGCTAGAGCCGATCGCTGAGGGCGGGTTGATGTCCTCCACGGTGCGCCGTCACGGCGGGCCCGCGTCTGACATGCGGGCGAAACGCCGCCGTTCGTAACGGTTTGGGCACATAGCCGGGGTTTGGCGTGGTGGCGGGTGCATGCTTAGTGGCATGCCCTGCGCTGAAGGGGCCCTAAGTGGCCAAACCCCCTCCTCAGCGGGCCCCCTTGGCCAGTTGGGGCCCTCTGAGGGCCCCAACTGCACTACCCCTCTGCTGCTCTTGGGGGGTCGGCCACTTATGGCCCCCGCAGCTACGTGCTGGGAGCGCGTCAGCCAGGTTGCAACGGCCCAACACGGAGCGATCAGCCGCGGACAGCTGCTCGCAGCCGGGCTGACACCCAAGATGGTCAAACACGCGCTGGCAAGCGGCCGCCTGCTCAACCTCCACCGTGGCGTCTACGCGGCCGGACACCTGGCGGAGACACCGCTGCAGCGGGAGGCGGCTGCGTTGCTGGCTTCCGGCGGGGTTCTCAGCGGGCTCAGCGTGCTGAGCGCGGCCAAGGCAGTTCCGCCCGATTCACGGCGCCCGGTCGACGTTGCCGTCCGCACACGTCGTCCCCATTCTCGCCCCGGGATCCGCGTGCACCGCTACGGCGATCTGACACCGAGTCAGGTCAAGATCGTCGACGGACTGCCGATGACCACACTCGAGCGGGCGCTGCTGGACGCCGCCGATGACCTGACCGGCCTTGACCTGGAGCGTGCGGTGGCTGAGGCGCTGGCCGCCAAGCTGACAAGCCGGACGAAGCTCCGGGAGACCGCGGCGTCGGCACCGGGCAGGCGCGGAGCGGCCGAGCTGCTGGCCCTGGCCGACGGGCGGCGTCCGACCGCGCAGACCAAGCTCGCAGCGGCCGCACTGGCGCTGAAGCTGATCAGGCAGGCCGGGCTGCCGGAGCCGGAGACCGAGGTCACCCTGTATGAGGGGTTCACCGCGGACTTCTTCTTCCCCCGCCAGGGGGTCGTGCTGGAGGTCGACAGCTTCGCCTGGCACGGGCTGGTGCGCCAGAACTTCAACCGCGACCGGCGCAAGGACCGGGTGTTCCGCGCCCACGGGCTGGAGGTGGTGCGCGTCACCGCGGACGAGCTCCGGGACACCCCGCTCGTATTCATCGCAGACCTGACCCGGACGCTCGCGCTGCGGGCGGGAGGCTGACCGTTACGCTCAGGCCGCCGTCGGGGCGGGCGACGGCCCGCACACCCCCGCCGTGGGCACGGGCTATCGCGCGCACGATCGACAGGCCGAGGCCGTGGTGGGCACCGACGCGCTCTGACCCGAGCCGCTCGAAGGGCTCGAACAGCGACGGGACCTTCTCAGCCGGGATCACCGGCCCCGAGTTGGACACCTCCAGCTCACCACGGGTCGTGACCACCTGCACCCAGCCGCCGGCAACGTTGTGCTCCCGGGCGTTGTCCAGCAGGTTGGCGACCAGCACACCCAGCAGGATCGGGTCACCGTCCACCACCAGCTGCTCGCCCTCAGCCCCGGAGAGCTCGCTCACGTCGACAGGCTGGACACGCTCCAGCCCCCGCTCGGCGCTGGCCAATATCAGCAACGCCTCAAGTAGCCGCTGCTGGTCACGGCCGCTGTCCAGCACCTGCTCACAAGCCGCACGCAACGACTCGACTGACGCGTTGGGATCAGACAGGGCCACCTGCAGAACCGTGCGCTCGGCCGTCAGCGGCGTGCGCAGCTCGTGCGCGGCGTTGGCGATGAAGCGCCCCTGCGAGTCAAAGGCGCTGCGGACCGGGCGGACGGCCCGGCCGGCCAGCACCCAGGCGCCCGGCAGGGCCACCACCACGACCAGCAACCCCCCGCCGAGCACGCCGAAGCCGACGGCACGCCTGAACGGATTCGAGCTGACCTCCACGGCCGGTGCCCCATACCGCGCCGGGTCCACGGCGGTGCGGATGCTCTTCCACGGCTTCAGTGCCGCAACCACGCCGATCAGCACCAGTCCCACAGCTAGGAAACCCGCCGCATACAAAAGCGCGAGCCGGCGCCGCAGGGAGGCAACCCGGCTCATATCCGGTAGCCCCCGTCACGCACGGTCTCGATCAGCGGCGGCTCCCCGAGCTGCGCGCGCAACCGCGCGACGGTCGTCTTCACGGTCGAGGTAAACGGGTTCGCGGCCTCATCCCAGACATGGGCCAGGAGCTCTTCCGCCGACACCACGCGGCCGTTGACGGACAGCAGGTGCTCGAGCACCGCGAACTCCTTGGGCCGCAGGTTCAGGCTCCGGTCCCCACGGAACGCGACGCGGCGAGCGGGGTCGAGCACCAGATCACCCCGCGTGTAGCGCGGCGGCAGCGGCGGCGCGACACGGCGGCCGAGGGCCCGCACGCGAGCGACCAGCTCAACGAACTCGAACGGCTTTGGCAGGTAGTCATCGGCACCCAGCTCAAGACCCTCGACCCGGGCGGCGACGCCTGCGGCCGCGGTCAGCATCAACACCCGCGCGGGGCTGTGATCGTCCACAAGCCGGCGGCAGATCTGATCGCCGTGCACGCCCGGGAGGTCGCGGTCGAGTACCACCACGTCGTAGGCGTTGACCGCGACCTGGCGCAACGCGACGTTACCGTCGAGCGCCACATCGACGGCCATCCCCTCGCGCCGCAGCCCCTCGGCGACCGCGTCGGCGAGACGTTGGTGATCTTCGGCTACCAGCACACGCATACGCCAAGCATCACCCAGAAAGGTTGCACGACGGTGACACGCTGGGTCACAGGCCTGTCACCGGCTGGGGGTTACAACCTCGCCATGTCCAGAAAAACGCTGCTCCTACCCCTCGTCCTGATCGCCGGCTGTGGCTCCAACTCGACCACTACCAGCTCAACATCCGGCAACACCAGCTTCCAGAGCGAGGCGGCCCAGGCCTACAAGTTCTCCGCCTGCATGCGCGGCCACGGCGTCGCGAACTTCCCGGACCCCCAGGTCTCGAGCGCCAACGGCCAGAACTCGATCATGCTGCGCAAGCCCCCCGGCATGGGCACGCCGGCCTTCAAGTCGGCCACGCGGGCCTGCGCCAAGTACGCGCCGCCGCGCACGGGCAAGGGACCGGGAGCACAGAAATCCCCGGCTCAGGTCCAGGCGATCTTCGCGCTGGCCAAGTGCCTGCGCAACAACGGCTTCCCGAGCTTCCCGGACCCGAACAGCCAGGGCGGATTGTCAGATCAGAAGCTGAACGCGTCACACATCGACATCACCCAGCCCGGCTTCCTCAGCGCCGCGACCAAATGCCTGCCGGTAACCCACGGGCAGATCACCCCGGCGATGCTGCACCAGGCGATCAACCACAACGCGAGCGGTCAGTGAGCGCTCAGAACCCGAGCGCGAACTTCGCGTCCTCTGACATCTTGTCCACCGACCACGGCGGATTGAAGGTCAGCTCCGACTGGACGTTGGTGACGCCGTCAATCTCGGACACGAACTCACCGATCTGCTCTTCGACCTGGGGCCCGATCGGGCAGCCGGGACTGGTCAGCGTGTAGGTGACCTTCACCTCGCCGCTGGGCTCCACGTCGACCCCGTAGATCAGGCCGAGTTCAACAAAGTCAAGGCCCAGCTCCGGGTCGATGACCTCGCGCAGGGCGTCGTTCACTTCCTCAACAGAGATCATTGGAGGAAAGGTTAGACAAGAGTACGGTTCCCATCCGCCTACCAGTTTTGTAGGGTGTCACGCATCATCGAGTTTGCGGACACCCCGACGCCAACGCTGCGATGCACCGGTGATGAGGATCGTACGACCCAGAGTCGGCGACGCCAGGCGCTCGTCCGGGCCCTCGGGGCCGACACCGATGTTCGGGTTGACCTGCGTGAGCTGGTCTTCGCGGACAGCTCGTTGATGGTCGACCTGGCGATGTTGAGCCGCCGGCTCCGCGGTCGTGGCCGCACGCTGTTGCTGTCGGTGGCCGGGGCGCACCCGCAGATCGTCACGCTGATTGAGAACGTCGGGCTCCACCGCCTGCCCGGAGTGCGGATCGACGGTTACTGGCCCGCGCTGGCATGATTCCAGCGTGCAGCTGAGCGCAATCGCAGATCTGGAGACGGGTGCCTGGCACCTCGCGGCGGACGGACGCTGGCTGACCTCGGAGCCCGGCGACGCGAGCACCGCCGTGGAGCTCGGAACGCTCCCGGACACGGGCATCGACTCCGCCCGGGTGGTGGCGGTTTGGTCGGCAAACGGCGACTTTCACGCGCTGCGCGCGATCCGCCCGAGCGGCGCGAAGGGACAGGACAAGGATGAGGTCAGCGTCACGTTGCCCGAGCCGCGTGCGGAGGAGGTTCCCGAGACGCCAGAGGAGGCGTCAGAGGAACAAACCCCCGAACGGGTCTTTGACCCGCGCCTGTCAACCGAGTACGGTCCAGAAAATACGCCACGGCGTTTTGGGATCGAGCTGTGGATGGGGACGGAGCCCGACGGGCCGCATCGGCCGGTGCGGCTAAGTGGTGAGCTGCGCAATGACGCAGCCCCGCAACAACACGGACCGCTGAGCGTCTATCCGATGCATGCCCGCGCCAACGGCGTACCGGGCATGGCCCTCTACCTGCTGCTGAAACCTTGACCGTACCGACTACCACGATCGTTTCCGACCTCGGCGGGGTGCTGACGACTCCTCTCCGCGCCGCCTTTGAGGGGTATGCCGAGCACTCCGGCGTGAAGCTGCACGAGTTCTTCACCGCGCTGGTGACCCTGTCCCAGCGCGACGGCGTCAACCCGATGCACGAGCTGGAGTGCGGACGCATCAGCCAGCCCCAGTTCCTCTCGGCGCTGGGAGGGCAGCTGAGCGACCAGCTCGGCCGCCAGATCAACATCGATGACTTCCCGGAGGTGTGGTTCTCACACCTGCGCCCCAACCACGCGATGCTGACGCTGATGCGTCGTCTGCGCGCGCGGGGATTTCACATGGGCCTGTTGACCAACAACGTCCGCGAGTGGGAGCCGCTGTGGCGCCCCCGCCTGGAGATCGACGACATCTTTGACATCGTGGTCGATTCCGGGTTCGTCGGCATCCGCAAGCCCGACCCTGAGATCTACGCCCACACCGTGCAGCGGATCAGCACCGTCGCCGAGCGCCCGATCCGCCCGGAGGAGATCCTGTTCATCGACGATGTCCAGGAGAACGTGGAAGCCGCGCGTGCAGCCGGCTGGCGTGCCGTTCAGTTCGTCGAGAACAAGGGCGCGCTGGCCGCGGTCGACCAGGCGCTTCAGTTATCCGAGCCCAGCCGGTCCCAGCAGTAGAGCTCCATACATTCGGCGACGAGCTCCAGGCAGCGCTGCTCGGTCAGCCACGGCAGCACCGTCTCCAGCGCTTCCTCCTCACCGACACCGGCGTCAAAGGCGTCCTCACCACGGAAGCCGGCGGCGATCCGCAGCGCTTCACGCCGGTTCTCGCCCAGCGACGGGAACACGTTGACGAGGAACTCCTTGGTCGGGAGCGGGTGCCCGCCCATCTCCAGCGACGCGTGCCAGGAGGCGAGCAGCGACAGGTCGTGCTCATCAAGGTCGGCGACGGCCTTGGCATAGTGCGCTTGCAGATCACGTTCGGGGATCTCATCCACCCATGCGGCCACCACCTCCCCCAGGATCTGGCGGCGCGCCTCCCGACCTACTGAGTCGGCGATCACACGAATTGCGTTCTGCGGTTCGATGAAGCAGAGAGACACTTGAAAAGACTCCGGCTGCCGGGGGCGGGATGGCCTTACGGTAGGCCCAGCGGCGGACGGAACGCAGCTAACCCCCGTGGTACAAACCACCCGTGTGGCGAAACGGTAAGTGGGCATGGTTGTCGCTGATCCCGATGGGCTTGGGCGCCTGGGCGCCGATCGGCGCCGGGACGCAGGCTCGACGGCCGAGCTGGACCGCGTGGGGCGCGCTGTGGTCCGTGATCACGGTGGTCGGCTGGGCGGTGTCGATCGCCACACAGAGCGACATCGGGGGCGGACTGATAATCCTCGGCTGGTTCGGCGGGATCGCCACATCGTTCGCGGTTCGCGACGCGTCGGTGACCGCGGTGGAGGCCGGAGAACAGTTTGACAACGCGCTCGGCGCGGGCCGCCAGCGGCTCAAGGAGCGTGAGCAGCTGCGTGCGCTGGCGACCAGCAACCCCGCGCTGGCCCGTGAGATCGGCGTCGGCCGGCCCGACACCCCCGGCGCCCGTCACGGCGAGATGGTCGACATCAACCACGCGACCAAGCACGAGCTGACCACGCTGCCGGGCATCACCCCGGAGATCGCCGAGCAGATCATTCAGATCCGCGGCAGCGGCATCCACAGCGTCGAGGAGCTCGGCGCGGCCGTGGATCTGGACGGGACCACGGTCGAACTGCTCCGCGACCGCGTGATCTTCGTAGCGATTTAGAGACCCAGCGCGTCACGCACGCCGGCCAAAACCTGCGGATCGGGCTCAAGTGAGGGGTCGACCCCGGGCGCGATCCGCTCAACCCCGCTGCCCGTGCCCCAGTTGTGCAGGCCCAGGTCCAGCGCCGCCAGCGGTATCCCGCAGGCGGTAGCCAGATCAAGAGCACGGCGCTCCAACAGCAGCGGATCACCGATCCCCAGAGCGCGCTTGCCCGCCCAGGTGGTCTCATTCTCGCCGCCGAAGAACAGCTTGCCGGCCTCAAGCTCGTACAGACCGAGGCGCCCCAAGGTGACCAGCAGGTCAAAGCGCCGGTCGCGGTCCATCACGGCGACCGACCCGAGTCGCTCGAACACCCGCTCAAAGCGGCGCTCCGGCGTCCAGTAGGACTCGCCGCTGAACGCCGCCGCCTGGGAACCGGCCCGCGCGACCCAGTTCCGGTAGGCCTCGGGCCACGGTCCGACACTCCAAGGGACCCGCTCCCCGGAAGGATCCAACGCCACCTGCACGGCCAGCCAGGTCCGCTCCTCCAGGTCACCGGGTCCGGAAGCTATCTCCGCGTAGACGCCGGGCGGTGAGGCGGCCAGCGCCAGCAGCCGCGTGGCCGCGAAGGCCAGCTCATATGCCAGCCGCTCAGCGTCCGCGCTGGACTTCAGGCCCTGGACCAGGCCGGACACATAGCCGTCCTCGGCCCCGCGCTCCAACTTGCGCACCTTGACACCGGAGCGGCTGCCCGGAGAACGGCGCGGTTTCTCGGCGGCACCGTGCCGGTCAGCCGGTGCCGCCGCCCGCGGCGCTGGCTCTGAGACCTTCGGCGCGCTGGAGCTGATCACCGGCGCCATCTCCATGTCCTGCTCACGCGAGCAGATCGGACAGTTATGAACCAGGCGGCTGTGGCGACAGAAAGCGGGCACGCGAACTCACATCGTGGCAGGTCCGCCGCCCAAGACCTGTTAACTAACGGAGAAGTACCTAGCGCCGGTCGCCAGGCCCCACGAAGAACTGGTCACCCGGGCGCACGCTGCCAGCGACGTCGGCGGCGTGCTGGAGCGAGCCGTCATCGGTGCCGCTCCAGGCGCCGAGCGTGATCTGGTCGCGGTCATCATCGATCGGCGAGCCGCCGAGGAACTCGTTGACCACACGCGCGCACTTGCGCCCCTCAGCGATCGCGGTCACGACCAGCGACTGGCCGATCCGCGCGTCGCCGCAGGCGAACACGCCGTTGACGTCGGAGACCTTGTCCTTCACGGTGGTGCGGTAGGTCTGGGCGGTGGAGATGTTCCCGCGCTTGTCCAGGTCGAGTCCCAGCTCCGCGACCAGGCCCTCGTGCTCGGGGTGCTCGAAGCCGATCGCGATCAAGACCAGGTCGGCCTCCAGCACGAACTCGGACCCCGGCACCGGGGTCAGGTCGCGGGAGGAGGTGCCGGTCACGCTGCGCGCGTACACATGGGTGACCTGGCCGTCCTTGCCGCCGTAACCGATCACCTCGGTGCCCCAGCGGCGCTTGCCGCCCTCCTCCAGGGCGTAGGTCGTGTCGGTGCGCTTGGGCGGCAGCGGCCAGGGGTGGCGCGGATCGTCCTCTGAGAGCTCCTGGTAGACGTCCAGGATCGTCACGGACTTGGCGCCCTCACGGTGCGCGTTGGACACGCAGTCCATGCCGGTGTCACCGCCGCCGATCACAATCACGTTCTTGTCCTTGGCGGTGATCGTCAGGTCCGGCGCCACCACCCGCGCGAGCCGGCCCTGGGAGGCGGCGACCCAGCGGTTGCGCTGGTACAGGTAGTCCATCGCCACGTGGATGCCGGCGTTCTCATCACGGCCCGGCACGACCATGTCACGCGACACGCGTGAGCCGATCGCGATCACCACAGCGTCGTGTTTCTCGCGCAGTGAGGCGACGCTCACGTCCTTGCCGATGTCGACGTTGTAGACGAACTCGATCCCCTCGGCCGCGAGCAGCTCCACGCGGCGGTCGATGATCTTCTTCTCAAGCTTCGCGTCGGGCACGCCGAAGCGCAGCAGCCCGCCGGCGGCCTCGTCGCGCTCGTACACGGTGACGTTGTGGCCGTACTTGTTCAGCTCCGCCGCGACCGCGAGGCCCGCGGGGCCGGAGCCGACGACGCCGACCGTCTTGCCCGTGCGGCGGGTCGGC
>JAFMRN010000270.1 GCA_017354065.1 Solirubrobacterales bacterium | reverse complement strand
AGGAAGTCCCCACAGACCCCGCGATCAACTCCGCCTACCTTCCGCGCTGGCAGAACTGGCTGGCGCTGCGGGCCGAATGTGACCCGGACAACGTGTTCCTGACCGAGTACTGGCGCGCCAGGCTGGGCCTCTGACCGCACGGCCGGGTGCTGCAGCCTTGCTGTACGCTCCGGTACGCTCACGTACCCGGCCGATAGGTGGACTGATGGATCAGATCGTTTTCATTACCGGTGGCGCCCGCGGGATCGGCGCAAAAACCGCAGAGACACTGGTCGCCAAGGGCGCGAAGGTGATCCTCACCGACGTCGACCAGCAGGCGCTGGACGCGAGCGCGGCGGCGCTGGGTGAGGACAACGCGCTGGCCATCGCCGCCGATGTGACCGACCTGGCCGCGATGGAAGCGGCGGTCGCGGCCGGCGTTGAGCGCTTCGGCGGCATCGACACCGTTCTCGCGAACGCCGGCATCGCCAGCTACGGCTCCGTCCTGCAGACCGATCCCGAGACCTTCAAACGGGTGATCGACATCAACATCACCGGCGTGTTCAACACCGTCCGCGCCGCCCTGCCCACGGTGATCGAGCGGAAAGGTTACGTGCTGGTCGTCTCCTCGCTGGCGGCGTTCGCCGCGGCCCCGGGGCTGGCCGCCTACAACGCGAGCAAGGCCGGCGTCGAGCACTTCGCCAACGCCCTGCGCCTGGAGGTCAAATACCAGGGCGTCGATGTCGGCTCAGCGCACATGTCATGGATCGACACACCGCTGGTCCAGGACGCGAAGAACGACCTGCCGAGCTTCCGTGAGATGCTGCGGCGGATGCCCTTCCCGCTGAACAAGACGACCACCGTTGAGGGCTGTGCCAACGCGTTTGTCCGCGGCATCGAGAACCGCTCACGCCACGTCTACTGGCCCTCCTGGGTGCTCGGCGCCGCCCTCAACCGCGGAGTGATCAACTCGGCGGCCGGCGCGGTCCCGGTGCTGCGCTACGTGCCGGAGCTGTTGCCGAAGATGGACGCTGAGGTGGAGGCCCTGGGCCGCGCTACCAGCGCCCGGAATGTCAACGAAGCCGGACCAAAGCTGACCTGAATCAGGTCTAACGTGGTGAGCTCAATCACCACCAAGGAGTCGCAATGCCTGAGAGAGACGGTTACATCGCCGGTGTGCCGTGCTGGATCGACCGAAGTTACCCCGACCCGGAACCGGTACTGAAGTTCTACGCGGGGCTGTTCGGCTGGGAGTTCAACCAGGTATCGGATCCCGGGGGCGAGCGCTACTTCATCGCCTCGGTGAACGGCGGCAGCGTCGGAGCTATCGGTGAGCTCCCCGCGAACGCCCCGGCCTTCAGCGGCTGGAACACCTACATCGCGGTCGACAACGCCGATGCGGTCGCGCCGAAGCTGAAGGCCGCGGGCGGGGAGGTGCTGGTCGAGGCCTTTGATGTCGGGCCCGCCGGCCGTACCGCGATCTTTAAGGACCCGGAGGGCGCTGTCTTCTCGGTCTGGCAGGCCGGCACCAACAAGGGCGCCCAGCGCGTGAATGAGCACGGCGCGGTGAACTTCAACATCCTCCTCAGCGCCGACAGCGCCAAGGCCAAGGCGTTCTACGGCGCCGTGTTCGGCTGGGAGACGCTGGCGGTCCCCGGCGCGGACGAGTTCTGGACCCTGCCCGCCTACGGCGACCACCTGGAGGAGCTGGCGCCCGGGACCCGCAAGCGCAACGCGGAGATGGGAGTCCCGGGATTTGAGAACGTGCTCGCGGCGCTCCGCCCGGCCGATCCCGGGATGGCCCCGCACTGGGGCGTGACCTTCGGCGTGGATGACGCCAACGCCGCGGCGCGGACCGCGGAATCACTCGGCGGCAAGGTCATCACCGCGCCGGCCGACGGCCCCTACACGCGCTACACGGTGCTGGCCGATCCACTCGGCGGCTGGTTCGGGTGCGGGCAGTTCGTACCCGAGAACAAGCCCGCGCTGGCTTAGTCCTTCACGCAGCCGCCGCCCTGGGCGACCGTCCCGGCGGGACAGTTGGTCGGATTGATCTGCCCGCTGGGATTGTTGCTCGGGTCATAGCCGTGGTACTCACAGCCGTTCCCGACCTGCGTGTCACCGGCGGGGCAGCCGATGTTGGCGCTCTGGGAGGAGCCCGCGGATGTGGAACCGCCGGAGGACGGGGTCGAAGCGGTCGGTGTCGATCCCTCGCTGCCGGTCGAGGTGATCTGGTGGATCGTGACCGGGTGCAGTGCGTTGGTCTGGGTCGGCTCCTCCGCGGTGGAGGTCTGGGCCGCCGCCGTTGTGGTGGCGGGCGTGGTCGCGGTAGCCGTCTGGGTGGCGGTGGGCGCGGTCGCGACGGCAGTGCTGGTGTCGCGGGTGGCAGTTGAGGTTGTGGCCGTATCCGTACTGGCCTTCGTGCTGCTCGGAGCGGGCGCGCTGGGCGCCTTGGCGGCGGGCGCCACGTGCCGGGGGGCGGCTGCGGGCTTGCTCGCGGAGCTCGAGTTCGAGCCACACGCGCTGAGTAGCACTGTGAGCGCACAAACACTAAGGGTGGCGCTGTATTTCCGGATTGAGGTCATAGGCGAATCAGCCTAGCCACGGTGCTGTTAATCGCGATTAAGCGCGGGTTTTTGCCCGCTATGAGCGGGCAGCGCGCATGGCCGCGACACCCGCGTCGTCACAGAACCCCGCACCGCTGCGCTTCAGCGCCAGCAGCCCGCGCAGCTCGCCGGTGCCGGGATCGACGACGGCAAGGCGCCTGCGTTGCTCGGCAAGCATCGCCTGATGGATCGCGGCCAGGGGTTCATCGGGCGCGACCGTCCGGTCCTCAAGCGTGCCGACCTGAGCCGCAGCGGCGGAACCGTCGGCGGTCTCGACGTCCTCAGGCGTGACGGTGCTGACCAGCTTGGCGTCCCTGACCAGCAGTAACAGCCGCTCCTTGGGGTTCGCGGCAAACGCGGCGCGCGCCTGCGCGACGGTCAGATCGGCAGGGTGGACGGTTGGGCGCTGAAGCATGGCATCGCCAACGTTCATGCCGGTTACGATAGTCTCCGGCTAGTAGAACGGCTGCTCTAGAACATGCGAATTCCAGACAAGCTTGCCCGCCGGCTCGTAAAGGCCGCCAAGGTGCCCATGGACGGCTCGCGCTCGGCCGCGGCCGCATCAATTCTCGAGATGCCCGTCTCAACAGATGGCTTTGGCGCGCTCGCGGGCCGGACCTACGCCCTGCTGGTCACCTACAAGCGTGATGGCAGCGGCGTGCCGACACCCGTGTGGTTCGCACAACGCGACGACCGCGTCTATGTCTGGACCGAGGTCGGTGCCTACAAGGCCAAGCGGCTCAGGCGCGATCCGCGCGCGCTGCTGGCGCCGTGCGGACCCACCGGTAAGCCGCTGGGCTCGCCGGTGGCAGCGCGGGGCCGGGTCCTGGAGGACGAAGCGGAGCGCCGCCAGGCCGCAGCCGTGATCCGCTCAGAGTGGGGCCTGGGCAGGCGGCTGTTCGAGCTGTGCTCGCGGCCCTTGACCGACGTCCACTACCTGGAGTTCCGGCCCGCCGACGACTAACGCCGCGGGGGGGGGGG
>JAFMRN010000082.1 GCA_017354065.1 Solirubrobacterales bacterium | reverse complement strand
GCGGAGCTGGCCGCCCAGCGGCTGATCTATGCGCGTGACTCGGACCCGACGAATCCGACGGTGCTGCGCTTGTTGACCGTGTCCTTCTGGCAGTCCGGGAACCTCGCCGCGGCGGGGCGCACCGTGCGGGACTGGTCGCGGGCTGAGACGGACCGCCCCACGCCCGAGCGCTTCGCATCGCGGATCTATGAGGACATGGGAGCCCTGGACCTGGCGGCCGAGTCCGCCGTGAAGGTGACCCAGCGAGCCCCGGCCGACCCCTCCAGCTGGGCGCGGCTGGGACGGCTGCGGTTGCGGCTGATGGACCGTGAAGCGGCTATCTCAGCGCTTGAAAATGCCCGCAGCCTGGGACCGACGGTCGAGTCCCAGCTCGACCTGGCGCTCGCCTACCACCTGGCCGGGGACGTCGGCGCTGAAGCCTCGGCCGCGGAGGCGGCCACTCGGCTTGATGACGAGTCGGCGTTGGCGTGGTCGGCGTTTGCCCACGCTCTGGCGCGGACCGACCGGATCAGCGAGTGCATCGCGGCATGCGAGCGGACTTTGGCGCTGGAGCCTGAGAACGAGGAAGTAGCGGAGCTGCTGGAGCGGGCGCGCGCGTCGATCCCGCCCGAGCTGGCCGCGTGGCAGGCGGCTTGAACTTTGGTAATGAAGTTCCGGACGTAGGAACCAAATCACCAAAGCTCGCGTTAGCGCTCCGGCGCGGGCGCCGCGGAGCTGACGAGCTCCATCGCGCCCAGCAGCTCGCCGACGCGGCAGACCAGCAGGCGCTCCTCATCGACCTCGACCCAGGTGCCGGCTGAGGCGGGGAACACGACATGGTCGCCGGGTTTGACCGGCATCTTCACGCCGACGTGGCTCCACCAGTCCAGGCCCGGACCGACCGCCAGCACGATCCCGTGCTGGGGCGGCGGCTCATCATCGGCGGGCGGGACCACCAGACCCGAGCGGCGCACGCGGTCGGGGTCCAGCTCCTTGATCACCACGCGGTCAAACAGGGGGCGAAGCTCGTGACGCATGCTTGGCGATGGTACGCAGATCCCGGTCACGCAGGCGAATCAGAAAGTTGCCTGCGGGTAAGTAATCTCTGTAAGCGTGAGCGTCACGCCCCGATCCCCCGGCTACAAGTGGCTCGTGTTGTCGAACACGACGCTGGCGGTGCTGCTGGCGACGCTTGACGGGTCGATCACGATCATCGCGATGCCCTCGATCTTCGACGGCATCCACCTCGACCCGTTGCAGGCCGGCAACAGCTTCTACCTGCTGTGGATGGTGCTCGGATACCTGATCGTCTCCAGCGTCCTGATCGTCTCGCTCGGCCGGCTGGGCGACATGTTCGGACGCGTGCGGATCTACAACATCGGCTTTGTGATCTACACGGTCGCGTCGCTGTTTTTGACGATCGACTGGCTGACCGGCCAGGCGGGCGCCATGTACCTGGTGATCTTCCGGCTCGTGCAGGGGATCGGCGGCGCGTTCCTGCTCGGCAACTCAGCCGCGATCCTGGCTGACGCGTTCCCGGCCAGCCAGCGCGGGATGGCACTCGGGATCAACAACATCGTCGGCGTTTCCGGCATGTTCGTCGGGCTCGTGCTCGGCGGCCTGCTGGCGCCTATCGGCTGGCGCCTGGTGTTCCTGATCTCGGTCCCGGTCGGGCTGTTCGGAACCGTCTGGGGCTATCTGAAGCTCCAGGAGCTGTCGACGCCGCACCGCGCCAAGGTCGACTGGCCGGGCAACCTGAGCTTCGCGATCGGCCTGATCCTGATCATGATCTCGATCACCTACGGGATCCGGCCCTATGGCACCCACTCCATGGGCTGGACCAGCCCCAGGGTGCTGGCGCTGCTGGCCGCGGGGCTGGCGTTCCTTGTGGTTTTCATATTCGTAGAGAGCCGCCACAAGGACCCGATGTTCCGGCTGCGCCTGCTGAAGATCCGGGCGTTCACGTTCGGCACCCTGTCGACGTTTTTGGCCGGCGTCTCCCGCGGCGGGCTGATGTTCATGCTGATCATCTGGCTGCAGGGGATCTGGCTGCCCCTGCACGGGGTCAACTTCGTTGACACGCCGCTGCAGGCGGGGATCGCGATGCTGCCCCTGACCGTCGGGATGCTGGCGTCAGGACCGCTGTCGGGATGGCTGTCTGACCGCTACGGCGCGCGTCCGTTCGCGACCGGCGGGATGCTCGCCACCGGGCTGTGCTTCCTCGCCCTGTGGCTGTTGCCGACGAACTTCAGCTACGTCCTGTTCGCGCTGATCCTGGCGCTGATGGGGATCTCCTTCGGGATGTTCGCCTCCCCCAACCGCGCCGCGGTGATCAACAGCCTGCCGGTGGCCGACCGTGGCGCCGGCTCGGCGATGAACCAGACCTTCCAGAACTCGGCCCAGGTGCTGTCAGTCGGGGTCTTCTTCTCGCTGATGATCGCCGGCCTGGCCTCCAAGCTCCCGAAGACGCTGACTTCCAGCCTCCAGGCCCACGGCGTCAGCGCGTCGACGGCGGCGACGATCGGGCACACCCCGCCGGTCTCGGTGCTGTTCACCGCGTTCCTCGGCTACGCACCGAAGCGGATCGTTCCCGGCAACCTGTGGAACTCGCTCAGCCCGCACGTCCAGACCCTGATGCAGAGTCGCTCCTTCTTCCCGGACCTGATCTCCGCGCCGTTCCGCTCGGGTCTGCACACGGCGTTCGGGTTCGCGATCATCGCCTGCATGATCGCCGCGGCCGCGTCGATGATGCGCGGCGGGCGCTATGTCGAGGAGTCCCAGCGCGGTGAGGTCCCCGTCGAACGAGAGCCCGACGTGGCAAAGACGTAGCTTGTCGAACCGCCCGCCCGGGTAGATAATGCTGAGATGCCAGGCTCTCGATTCCAGAAACTCCGGAGCCTCCCCGTCACCAACCGGGTCGTCGATTGGGGCATGGGCCCCCACGCGGTGTCCAAGCAGACGCGCCAGGCCGGAGCGCGGATCGCCGGGCTGGAGGTGACTGAGTCGGTCTGTCCCTACTGCGCGGTCGGCTGCTCTCAGGCGGTGTACACGCGCGGCGGCGAGCTGGTCGACATTGAGGGCAACCCGCGCTCACCGGTGAACCAGGGCACGCTGTGTCCCAAGGGCTCGGCCTCACGCCAGCTGGTCCAGCAGCCGGGCCGCCTGACGAAGGTCAAGTACCGGCGCCCCGGCGGAAAAGACTGGGAGGAGCTCGATCTGGAGACGGCGATGGACATGATCGCCGACCGGGTCATCTCCGCGCGTGAGAACGGCTGGCAGTCGGTGGACGAGCACGGTCAGCCGGTCGACCGCACGCTCGGGTTCGCCCACCTCGGCGGCGCGACGCTGGACAATGAGGAGAACTACCTGATCCGCAAGTCCTTCACGGCGATGGGCGCCGTGCAGATCGAGAACCAGGCCCGCATATGACACTCCAGCACGGTCCCCGGTCTGGGGACCTCGTTCGGGCGCGGCGGCGCCACCAGTTTTCAGCAGGACCTGGCAAACGCTGACTGCGTTCTGATCCAGGGCTCGAACATGGCCGAAGCCCATCCGGTCGGGTTCCGCTGGGTGATGCGCGCGAAGGAGCGCGGCGCGAAGATCATCAACGTCGACCCGCGGTTCGGCCGTACCGGCTCCAAGGCAGACACGTTCGTGCCGATCCGCTCAGGCACCGACATCGCGTTCCTGGGCGGGCTGATCCGCTACATCCTGGAGACCGAGTCCTACTTCAAGGAGTACGTCCGCCACTACACGAACGCGACCACGATCGTGTCTGAGAAGTTCGCCGACACCGAGGACCTTGGCGGCCTGTTCTCGGGCTTCGATCCTGAGACCGGCACCTATGACCGCTCGACCTGGATGTATGAGGGCGGGGAGGTCGCCTCCGCCGCAGGCACGCGCGAGCACGCGACCCAGGCGTTCACGGAGAAGACCGGCGTCGGCCTGCTGGAGGGACCGCTCCACCGGGATGAGACGATGCAACACCCCCGCTGCGTGCTGCAGCTGCTGCGCAAGCACTACTCCCGCTACACGCCCGAGATGGTGGCTCAGATCTGCGGGATCCCCGAGCAGCAGCTGCTCGACGTCGCGCGGACGCTGATCGCGAACTCGGGCCGCGAGCGGACCACGGCACTCGTTTACGCGGTCGGCTGGACCCAGCAGTCCCTGGGCGTGCAGATCATCCGTGCCGGCTCGATCCTGCAGCTGCTGCTGGGCAACATCGGCCGGCCCGGCGGCGGGATCATGGCGATGCGCGGCCACGCCACGATCCAGGGTTCCAGCGACATCCCGACCCTGTATGACCTGCTGCCCGGATACCTGCCGATGCCACGCGCCCGCGCGACGCAGCTGACCCTCGACCACTACGTAGCCGCGAACCGGGCCGAGAAGGGCTGGTGGTCGAACTTCGACAAGTACATCGTGTCGATGCTGAAGGCGTGGTTCGGGGAGGCGGCCACCGCGGACAACGAGTACGGGTTCAGGCACATGCCGAAGATCACCGGCAACCACGCGCACTTCCCGACGATGATGCGCGCCGTGGACGGCGGCCTCGACGGGATGTTCGTGATGGGCCAGAACCCGGCGGTCGGGTCCCAGAACGCCGGGCTGATGCGCCATGCGTTGAGGAACATGAAGTGGCTGGTGATCCGCGACCTGAACGAGATTGAGAGCGCCACCTTCTGGCGCGACGCGCCCGAGATTCAGTCCGGTGAGATCGCACCCGAGGACATCCAGACCGAGGTGTTCCTGATGCCCGCGGCGACCCACGTCGAGAAGCAGGGCTCCTTCACCCAAACCCAGCGGATGGTGCAGTGGCGCGACAAAGCGCTGGATCCGCCCGATGATGCGCGCAGCGAGCTGTGGTTCATGCACCATCTGACCAAGCGCGTGATCGCCCACTACGCGAACTCGACCGACCCGAAGGACTGGCCGATCGCGAACCTCCAGTGGGGCTACTCAGAGCACCATGAGGGCAGCGTCCCGGACGAGCCCTCCGCGGAGGAGGTCCTCAAGGAGATCAACGGCTACACGGTCGCCGACGCAGAGCCGCTGTCGAGCTTCACGCAGCTGACCACCGACGGCTCCACCGCCTGTGGCTGCTGGATCTACAGCGGGGTGTACGCCGACGGTGTCAACCAGGCGCGGCGCCGTAACGCCGGCGACATCAACGCGGAAGGCGGCTGGGTCTCACCCGAGTGGGGCTGGGCCTGGCCCGCGAACCGCCGGATCCTCTACAACCGGGCCTCCGCCGATCCGCAGGGCCGGCCCTGGTCAGAGCGCAAGAAGTACGTCTGGTGGGACGCCGAGCAGGGCAAGTGGACCGGCTATGACGTCCCCGACTTCCCGCCGAACAAGGCGCCCGACTACCGGCCGCCCGCCGACGCGAAAGGCATGGACGCGATCGCCGGGGACGAGCCGTTCATGATGATGGGCGACGGCCGCGCCTGGCTGTATTCGCCCTCGGGGTTGCTCGACGGGCCGTTCCCGACCCACTATGAGCCGGTCGAGTCGCCGGTGCCGAACCTTTTGTATCCGGCGCTCAGCTCCAACCCGGTCGCGATCGCCTGGGACCGTCCCGACAACCCGGTCAACATCGCCCGCGACCCGCGCTGGCCGGTAGTGATGACGACGTTCCGCCTGACCGAGCACCACACCGTCGGTGGCATGAGCCGGACCCTGCCGTGGCTGAACGAGCTGCAGCCGGAGATGTTCGTCGAGCTCGACCCGACCCTCGCCGCCGACCGCGGCATCGTCGACGGCGGCTGGCTCGTGGTCGAGACCTCACGCGGCGAGATCGAGGCGCGCGCGATGGTCACGGAGCGTATGCGGCCGCTGCGGATCGCCGACCAGGTGATCCACCAGATCGCCGTGCCCTGGCACTGGGGCTATTCAGGGCTGAACACGGGTGACAGCATCAACGACCTGCTGCACCTGTCCGGCGACCCCAACACCACGATCGAGACCACCAAGTCACTGACCTGCCAGGTCCGCGCGGGCCGCCGCAGGAGCCCCGAGACCTCGACCGTCGGGGAAGCGCCGCACGGCCACGTCGATGTCAACCACGAGCATCCGTCTGAAGCGCCGAAGTTGCGCCAGACCCATACACCATGAGCGAGATCTCGATCCAGCGCGAAGACGCCCAGCGGATGGGGTTCTTCACCGACACGACGGTCTGCATCGGCTGCAAGGCATGTGAGGTCGCCTGCAAGCAGTGGAACGACCTGCCCGCCGACGGCGCGGTGTTCCGCGGCAAGGGCTCCTATGACCACACCGGCCAGCTCGGGGCCGACACCTGGCGGCACGTCCGCTTCATTGAGCTGCTCGAACCCTCGGAGATCGCCCGCGAGGAGGCTGCGCGCGCACTGGCCAACGGTGCGGGCGGGCAGCTGCCACAGATCCCCGCCTCCGAGCTGGCCGAAGCGGGCGCCGGGGTCCGCTCCGAGGAGATCCCAGATCTCGTTTCCATGGCTTCCCAGGAGGTCGACGTCGCCCGCGCGGTCGCGGACATGGATCGCTGGGTGTTCATGTCCGATGTCTGCAAGCACTGCACCAACGCCGGCTGCATGGACGCGTGCCCGACCGGCGCGCTGATCCGGACCGAGTTCGAGACCGTGATCCTCCAGCCCGACGTCTGCAACGGCTGTGGCTACTGCATCCCCTCCTGTCCCTTCGGCGTCGTCGACCGCTCCCATGACGACGGCCGCGCCTCCAAGTGCACGCTCTGTTATGACCGCCTCGAGGACGGGATGGAGCCCGCCTGCGCGAAGGCCTGCCCGACCGACTCGATCCAGTTCGGAACCTACGAGGAACTCGTGAACCTGGCTGAGCGCCGCGTCGCGAAGCTGCATGAGAAGGGCCTCGACCGTGCGTACCTGTACGGCGCGGGCGACGCCCCCGAGAACGCGATTGCCGGCGGGCTCGGCGCGTTCTTCCTGCTGACCGAGCCGCCCGAGCGCTACGGCCTGCCCGCGGACGCGGACTCACCGATCCAGCAGAACGTCGTACCGGCAACACTGGCGGCGATGGCCGCGGCCTTTGGGGCCGCGGCCTCGGTTGCAGCGCTGTTCAGGTTCCGGGCCCGGTTTCTCACAGGCATGGCAGTCGCAGCCGCGGGGGTTGAGGCGTGGCGTTCTTGAGACGCGACATGTCGCCCGCTGTCGGGAAGTCGGGCGGCCCGGGTTCGTGGAAGCGCGCGGTCAAGGACGGTGCCGTGGCGTTGCATGCGCGTGATTGGGCGGACGCTAAGTGGTCATCGATCTTCGCGCGCGATTCGGCTTATGCCGCCGACTCCGCCGATCCGGAGGCGATTGCCGCGGCCAACCTGCGCGGGCGTGGCACCGAGGGTGAGATCCAGGGCCCGATGATGAAACCGGCGGTCTGGACCTGGGAGGTGCCGACGTACTTCTGGTTCGGCGGGATGGCCGCGGGCGCGAGCTTTGTCGCGTTCGCGTGTGACCTCTCCGGGGACCATGATTCGGCTGTGCTGGCCCGCAGGGTGGCCTTGGGCGCGCTGATGCCCTGCCCGCCGCTGCTGGTCGCGGACCTCGGGCGGCCCGAGCGCTTCCACCACATGTTGCGGATCTTCAAGCCGCGCTCGCCGATGTCGATGGGGTCCTGGTGCCTGTCGTTGTTCGGCGGCATCGCCTTCTCGGCAGTCGTCTCCGACTTGCTTGAACGCCCCCGGCTGGCGCGCTTTCTGGGGGCATTGAGCGTCCCGGTCGGCGCCTACCTCGGCTCCTACACCGGCGTGCTGCTGGCCTCCACGGCCGTGCCCGTGTGGAAGCAGAGCGCACGCTTCCTCGGGCCGATCTTCGTCTCGACCGCGACGCTGACCGGCGCCGGGGCCGTGCGGTTGACCGTGTCCTCGCACCAAACCAAGACCGCATTGGCACGCGTCGAAGACGCCGCAGTCACCGCAGAGCTGGTCTTGTCGGCGATCAACCGCCGTCGGCTGGGCTCACTCGCGGTTGAGGGGCCCTGGTTCTCGCGGGCCCAGTGGTTGGTCCGCGGCGGCCTGGCGGCCCGGCTGTGCCGCCTGAATCCTTTGGCCAGCGTCTGCTTCATGGGCGCCGCGCTCTGTTACCGCTTTGGCTGGGTTCGCGCGGGGCACGCCTCGGCGACAGATGACGCTGCTGTCGCCTCAACCGCGCGCTTGCACATCACGCAGCATTGAGGCAGCTTGCTGGAGTTCCGTTTCACCCTGCAGGGTGCGGGGGTCGACGATCACGCGCCCGTCCGTGATCCGGGTCAGCAGCGGCGGGTCCTGAGCCCTGAGCCTGGCCGCGAGCGCATCTGCCCCTTGCAACGCAACGGCTGGGCCGCGTAGCTCCAGCAGCGGCAGCGCGCCGCCGCCGGCACGGGCGACCGCTTCGACCACCTCGCCGCCGCTGGCCTGGGCGAGCCGCTGGGCACGTTCGTTCAGCTGGTCCGGTGCGGCGGCAAGCATCGCCAGGACCGGGATTTCTCTTAACGCTCTCTCCGGGTCGCGGTACAGCGCCAGCGTGGCCGCCAGCGCGGCCAGCGGCAGGCGGCCGATCCGCAGCGCCCGCGCGAGCGGATGGCGCCTGCATTGTGCGATCCCCTCCTTGGTGCCGACGAGGATCCCTGCCTGGGGTCCGCCGAGCAGCTTGTCACCGCTGAAGCAGACCACCGCCGCGCCGGCGGCGATCGAGTCCGTGACGCGCGGCTCGTCGGCCAGCAGCGCATCCAATCCCGAGGCCAGCACGCCCGAGCCGAGGTCGTCGATAACCGGCAGGCCGAGCGCACACAGCTTTTCGATCCCGACCTCCTCGACAAACCCGACCGTGCGGAAGTTCGACTGGTGAACGCGCAGGATCACGTCGGCGCCCGCGTTGAGATAGTCGGCTTCACGCGTGCGGTTGGTGGTACCGACCTCGATCAGCCGCGCGCCGGCTTGGGCCACGACGTCGGGTACCCGGAAGCCGCCGCCGATCTCGACCAGCTGGCCGCGCGAGACCGCTATCGCTTGGCCCGGGCCCGCCAGCGCGGCGGCGGCCAGCAGCGCCGCGGCGGCGCCGT
>JAFMRN010000269.1 GCA_017354065.1 Solirubrobacterales bacterium | reverse complement strand
CCCTGGCGCGCGACCCTCCCAAGCGGCGGCCAAGCGTGGAGAGTTGTGTGGCGCCAGCACGCACCGCCAAGCGCAACCCGGCATCATCCAGGGCCCATGGAGGCCGCCGCCCCCGCTCGCGAACTACTGATCCGCGCCGCAGCCGACCTCCACGGCGAGCTGCCCGCGGTGCAGCCTTGTGACCTGCTGTTGCTGGTCGGGGACCTGGTTCCCTACGAGCTCGAGCGTGACCACGACCGCAGCCGCGAGTGGCTCACAACCACCTTCGCGGACTGGACCAAACAGATCCCCGCGACGCAGATCATCGGCGTGGCCGGCAACCACGACCTGTGGGCCACCGCGGTCCCGGAGGGGGTCCATCCTGATCTCTACGGCGCGCGCTGGACCTACCTGCGGGACGCCGAGATCAACGCGCAGGGTCTCCGGGTCTACGGCTCCCCGTGGACGCCAGACGTGTACAAGTCCGCCTTTGAGGCGCCGGGCAGCCGGCTCACGCAGATCTGGAACGCGATCCCGGCGGGCCTGGACATCCTCGCGGTCCACTGTCCGCCACGCGGACACGGCGATCTGATCGGAGCCCACAGCGGCGAGCCAAGGCCGATGGGCTCAGAGGAGCTGACCCAGGCGATAGCTCGCACCCGCCCGCGCCTGGTGCTCTACGGCCACGCGCATGAGGGTTACGGTTACCGCGCAGAGCTGCCAAGCGGACCCCAGCTTGCCAACGTCACGCTGCGCACCGACTACGGCCAGGGCATGCACAGCGTCAGCGAGTTCCGCCTGACCACAAGCTGAGCAGCACACCAGCCCCATCCGGGCCAAACCCCACATAAGAATCTGCACAAACTAGATAGGGATTCATTACAATCCCTATCGGGTTATGCGAATCGACGTCCATCAACACATCTGGACCGAGCCGCTGCGGAGAGCACTTGAGGCGAGGAACGAGCTACCGCTGATCCGTGTCCAGAACGGGCTCAGCATCCTGCACTGCCAGGGCGAGCACCCCTACGTAATCGACACCGAGTCCGAGACGCCGACAGCCCGGACCGAGCTGCTCGACCAAGACGGCCTGGACAGCGCGGTGATCGCGATCTCCAGCCCGATCGGGATTGAGGCGCTCCGTCGCGACCAGGCGATTCCGCTGCTCGACGCGCACCTCAGCGGCGTCGCCGAGCTGGGCCCGCGCTTCAAGGCGTGGGGCCCGCTGCCGACCGACCGCACCCAGCCGGCCGATGTCGACCCGCTCGCGGCCAAGGGCTGTGCCGGGATCTCGCTGTCCGCCGGGGCGCTCGCCAGCCCGGACCAGGCGGACGCGCTGCGCCCCACGCTGAGGCGGATCGCCGAGCTCGGTCTGCCGCTGTTCATCCATCCGGGCCGCGCGCACGGCGACCGCATCAACCACCCGGCCCTGGATGAGCCGTTCTGGTGGCCCGCATTGAATGACTACACCTCCCAGATGCAGACAGCGTGGCTGACCTGGGCGACCCACGCGCGCCGTGACCACCCCGAGCTGATCACCGTGTTCGCGATGCTGGCTGGCCTGGCACCGCTGCAGCACGAGCGCCTCAGCTCCCGCGGCGGCCCGGTGATCGACCTTCAGGACCCCAACACGTACTACGACAGCTCGAGTTACGGCCCGGAGCTCGTCGGAACCCTCGCCAACACCGTCGGCACGGACCAGCTCCTGTATGGATCTGACAGGCCCGTGCTCGAGCCCCAGTCATGTGGGCGTGACGCCGCCTTGCAGCGGAACGCCGACACGCTGTTTGCCCCAGTCCCGTCAACCGCAAGGATCGCCGCATGAGCCTCACAGATCAGGAGCTGACACAACTTGTCAGCGACATAGCCAACGACCCGAGCCGCTGGGAAGACCAGGTCTCCCACGACCCCGAGCAGCGCAGTTACACGCTGCTCCAGGACGACGCCGACGTGAGCGTGTGGCTGATCTGCTGGGGCGACGGACATGACACCGGCTTCCACGACCACGACGTGTCCGCCGCCGCGATCACGGTGATCGCGGGCGCGGTCCGTGAGGACCGCCTGCGCCTGAACGGCGCCCCGGGCCGGCGCACCGCCCGCGCCGGGGAGACCTTCACGGTCCCGCCCAACGCGATCCACCGCGTCCAGCACACCGGCGACGTCCCCTCGGTGACGATCCACGCCTACTCGCCTCCGCTGGTGCGCACGGGCGCCTATGAGATCGCCCCCGACGGTGAGCTGCGCCGCGAGTCACAAGACGGCAGCAAGGAGCTCGTCGCGGCCTGACCGCAGCCGGCACCGGGCGGGTGAACATTTTGTGGAGGGGCCCGCCTTCGCGGCCACGTGGCCGCTCCGGCACCCTCCTGTCAACCCGCCCGGCCACCGCGCTGAGAGGGAGGCCAGAGCCGACGCTTGCAAGGCGCCGGCCGGGCGAAGCGAGATCACGCCCGCCGCAACAAATGTCACGGCGATCCGCTCGGCCGGGGCCGTACGGACACTGCAGACGTAATCTCCACTAACCGGATCAAGATTAGCGCGTAACCCGCCCAAGCAACACGCGTCTACCCGTTCGGGCCACGGAAGCCCGGGGACACCCGCTTGAGCTCGTGTTCGCTGATCACGCGGTCCACCAGCCCGTACTCGCGCGCCTGCTCGGCCGTGAAGTAGCGGTCGCGCTCCATGTCCTCATGTACACGCGCGACCGACTGCCCGGTGTGCTCGGCGTAGATCTCGTCGACATGACGGCGCAGCTCCAGCGTCTCCCGCGCGTGGATCTCGATGTCTGAGGCCTGACCCTCGAACCCGCCGGAGGGCTGGTGGATCAGGATCCGGCTGTTGGGCAGCGCCAGGCGCTTGCCCGCGGCACCGCCGGCCAGCAGCAGCGAGCCCATCGACATCGCGACGCCGAAGCAGATCGTCTGCACATCCGGCTTGATGAAGCGCATCGTGTCGTAGATCGCGAGGCCGTGGTAGACCGATCCGCCCGGCGAGTTGATGTACAGGCTGATGTCCTTATCGGGGTCGGAGGACTCGAGGTGGAGCAGCTGGGCGACGATCAGGTTCGCGACCTGATCATCCACGGGCGTGCCGAGAAACACGATCCGCTCGTTCAGCAGGCGGCTGTAGATGTCAAAGCTCCGCTCGCCACGCGGGCTCTGCTCGACGACCATCGGTACAAGGGCCATGGAGGATGTATCCTTTCGACAACTAGATGGTTGACAAGTCCGAACATAGCAACCAATTGGTTGTCAATGAGACAGCAGTCGAAGCCGAGCCCGATGAGGTCTGGGAGCTGCTCGCGACCGAAGAGGGTCGTGACGCCTGGCTGGAGCCCGACCCCGAGCGCACGATCCTGGTCGAGTCCGAGCAGGAACCAGAGCGGATCAGCTGGTGGTGGTGGACCGGTGATGAGGCCCCGCGCCACGTCGAGCTGTGGGTCGTGCCGAACGACACGCACACGCGCGTGATCGCGATCGAGTCGGCCCCGGCGCTGCCGATCGAGATGCTCGCGCAAGCGCGCGCGTGGGTGTGAGCGGCGAACTCGACGCGATCTTCGGAGCGCTGGCCGACCCGACTCGACGGCGTATCG
>JAFMRN010000081.1:7407-9040 GCA_017354065.1 Solirubrobacterales bacterium | reverse complement strand
GGGCCAGCTCGAGCACGAGCGGCCTGACCGGGCACTTCCAGCTGCAGATCAAGTAGACGAAGCCGACGGGGCCGTTCAGGCCGCCTGCATCCGGGTCATCAGCTCGAGCGCGCCGTTCTTGTTCAGCGGCTCGTTCAGGTTCCCGCACTTGGGCGACTGCACGCACGACGGACACCCGGACTTGCACGGGCACTCGCGGATCAGCTTGTCGGCGTCGGCGACGAGATGGTCGAAGCGCTCAAAACCTCGGCGCGTGATGCCGATCCCGCCGGGATGCCCGTCGTAGATGAAGATCGTCGGCCCGCCGGTCTGGGGGTGCGCGTTGGTTGACAGCCCGCCGATGTCCCAGCGGTCGCACATCGCGATCAGCGGCAGGACCGCGATCTGCGCGTGTTCCAGGGCGTGCAGGGAGCCGAGGAGTTGGTCCTGGGGAAACGGTCCTGCCGGTGTCCGGTCTAATAGACCGGCACCGGCGTCGAACTCGTACCAGAGCGCGCGTGTGGGGAACTCGGTCGTCGGCATGTCGAGGCCCTGGAAGTCCAGCACCCCGTGGGTCTGGCGGTGCTTGCGCTGGTAGCCGAGCACGGTCTCGGAGTAGATCACCGTCCCGTAGGACAGCTTCACGCCGTGGGTCTCGCGGACCTCCAGCAACCGCTCGATGTACACCATTGACTCGCGCTTGGTCTGGGTGAAGTAGTCGCCGTTGAAGGGCTCGAGCATCGCGCGGCGTTGCTCAAGATCGAGCTGGCGCACGACGTATGCGCGGCCCAGGTGCAGGTACACGGCGCCGTCATGCACCGTTGAGAACGCGCGCGCGGCCTCGATCGTGCCGAGCACCTCGCCTGAGGTGTCGATCAACAGGAAGCTGTCGGGGCTGGCAGAACGCAGCGCCGTGCGGCCCGCCGGGTAGTCATCGGCCCGGCGTGGCACGAACCCCGTCGCGCGCTCGCGTAGATAGCCGGCCTCTGCCAGCTCCTCGGCAGCCTGCATCGTCTCGGGGCCGTCCGCTGTTGATATGGGTATCTCGTGAGCCGCGCAGAGGACGTGCTCGCCGAAGATCTCTGGGGACTGAGGGTCGATGATCGCCGCCTCCACGGGGCGGTGCAGAAACTCGTCGGGGTGCCGCGCGAAGAACTGGTCGAGGGCATCCTCGCCGGCGATGTAGACGCTTAGGCCCAGCTGGCGCCGGCCCGCGCGGCCCCACATCTGGCGCAGGCTGGCGACCGTGCCGGGGAAGGTGGTGACGACCGCGGCGTCCAGCTCGCCGATGTCGATGCCGAGCTCCAGCGCGTCCGTGGCGACCACGCCGAGCAGCTCCCCGTTGACGAGCTTGGCCTCGATCTCGTGGCGCTGCTGGGGCGTATAGCCGGCCCGGTACGGGGCTATGCGGTCACGTTTGTCGCGGTCCAGCCGCTCGCGGGCGAGGCTGAGGATCAGCTCCACGCCCTTGCGGGACTTCATGAAGCAGATGGTGCGGGTGTCGGCCTCGACCAGCTGGGCGAACAACTCGGCTGCCTCGCCCAGCGCGCTCGCGCGGCTGCCCAGCTCTTGATCGATTAGCGGCGGGTTCCAGACCGCGACCCGCTTGGCCTGCCGTGGGGCGGTGTCTCGGTCTATGACCTTGACGTCTCCG
>JAFMRN010000081.1:0-7397 GCA_017354065.1 Solirubrobacterales bacterium | reverse complement strand
GTTTGGGGTTGGCGATCGTGGCACTTGTGAGCAGGAAGCGGGGGCTCGTTTGATAGTGGTTGGCGATGCGCCGGAGTCGGCGGATCACGTTGGCGACGTGGGAGCCGAACACGCCGCGGTAGACGTGCGCCTCATCAATCACCACGAAGGCGAGGTTGGCGAAGAAGTCCCCCCAGCTGTCGTGGTGGGGCAGGATCCCGACGTGCAGCATGTCCGGGTTCGTGATCACCAGGTTCGAACGGCGTCTGATCGCGGGACGTTCCTGGCGGGGTGTGTCGCCGTCATAGATCGCGGGTCGGATCTGGTTCAGGTTGAAGCTGTGGATCGCGCGGGCCTGGTCCTGGGCCAGCGCCTTGGTCGGATACAGGAACAGTGCCCGGGCCTTCGGGTCCTGGAGCAAGAGCTGTAGCGCCGGCAGCTGAAAGGTCAGTGATTTGCCTGACGCGGTGCCAGTCGTGACGATCGTGGTCTGCTCGAAGGCCGACAGGAGCGCTCGCGCTTGGTGGCTGTAGAGCTCTGTGATCTGCTTGGCGTCGAGCGCCTGTATCAGGCGGGGGTCGAGCCCGTCGGGGATCGGCTCGTTGATCGGCTCCACGGCGGGGTGGACGTCCTCATAAACGAGCCGTTCGTCCTGGCGTCCGAGTTCCAGCGCCGCGTCCCAGGATTCGGTCGTTCTGTCGTATCCGGTGGTTGCCACTGCTTGGTCAGTATGGTCCTCGCGCGTGTTGCGCTGTGTGTACGTCGATTTAGATGGGACGCTGCTGGGTCCGGGCGGGTCGTTGTTCCGCGCGGCGGACGGCGGCGTATCGCTATTGGGTGCTCGGGCCGTCGAGGCTTGTTTTCGTGCTGACGTCGAGGTCGTGGTGGTCACCGGCCGGCGGCAATCCAACGCCTATGAGGACGCGCGGCTGCTGGGCTGCTCCGCGTACGTGTTCGAGCTGGGCTGCGCGCTGGTGCTGGACGGCGAGCTGGAGTGGCTGACCGACGGTCTGGTGCCCTCAGAGGACGAGGGCACGATCCACGATCAGATCGCCGCGAGCGGGGCGCCCGCCATCCTCGATGAGGCCTTCCCGCAGTTTGAGCCGCATTTGCCCTGGTCTGAGGGGCGCGAGGTCTCACACCTGTTCCGCGGGTCCGTGGATGTTAGGGAGGCCAACGCGTTGCTGGCCGAGTCCGGGCTAGATTGGTTGCGGCTGGTCGACAACGGTGTGCTGACCGGCGGGCTGTGGCCGTATCTGGGTGCTGAGGTGCACTGCTACCACCTGATGCCCGGTGGCGCCTCCAAGCTGCGCGGCGTCGCGCGGCACATGCAGAACCGGGGCTACGCACCGGAGGAGTGCATCGCGGTCGGTGACTCGCGTGAGGACATGGAGATGGTCTCCACGGTCGGGACCTTCTGGCTGGTCGGCAACGGCGCCGAGCGTGACCCTGCGCTTAGTGCTGAGGCGCGTTCGCACCCACGCGTACGGGTGTGCGAGGACGGCTTTGGCGCCGGGGTGTATGAGGCCGTGATTTCGACGCTGGCCGGCGGCTGAGCTTCGGGTCTCGCCTGCTCATATAGGTACAGCACCCCTGGGAACCTGTAACGAATGAGTGACTTTTGTGACAGGGCTGTAACGCCCGCCGGCGATGCCTTGGCTTGCAATGCCTTGTATGACGAGGTAATGTGCCGGACATGGCGATCGATGCTGAGGAACTGAAAGGCCACCTGGACGGGTTGCTGCTGGCGGTCCTGACCGGCGGGCCCCTGCACGGCTACGCCGTGATTGAGGCGTTGAAGGCGCGCTCGGGCGGGGAGTTGGCCCTGAGTGAGGGCACGGTCTACCCGGCGCTGCACCGGCTGGAGCGCGAAGGTCTGCTGGCGTCCGAGTGGTCCAGCGAGTCTGGCCGCCGCCGGCGCGTCTACTCACTCACCAGACGCGGTGAGCGCGCGCTGGGTGAGCGGCGCGCGCGCTGGGAGTCCTTCGCGGGAACGATCGGGGCGGTGCTTGCCGCATGAGCTACCTGGATTCGCTGTTTGAGGAGTTGACCGCGGCGGGGATCCGGGGCCGCCTGCGGGCGCGGGTCGTCACCGAGTTCGCGGACCACCTGGAGTGTGACCCGGGGGCTGATCTGGGCGCGCCCGCACTGGTCGCTCGCAGGTTTGCCGATGAGCTGGGCAGCTTCCGTGCGCGTCGCGCCGCGCTGGTCAGTTTCGTAGCGCTTGGCGTGGCCGGCGTGGCGATGTTCGTGCTGTTCCTGGCGGTGAACGACTTTCAGAGGGTTTGGAGCTGGCCGCTCGGCTGGCCGGGATTGGCCGTCGGGGCACTCGCGGGCCAGGTTGCGCTTGCGTCCGGTTCGCTGGCGATGCTGCGGGCCTGGCGTCTGCGCGGTGCTCGCGTGGTCTCGGCAGCGACCGTGCAGGTGCTTCGCCGGCGTGTGCGGCTTGCCTTGATCGGCGGCTGGATCACGGTCTTGGCCTGTGGTGGCGAGGAGATCACCGACGGGCACTTGCTCGCAGTGGTCCTGATGGGCGTGTCCGCGTTGGCGCTGCTCGCGGCGCTGCCCTCGGTGTTCGGGGCTGCGCGGCCGGTGTCGGCGGCGCCCGGCCCGCGCGGCGATCTGGGCGATGATCTCGGTCCGCTCAGCTTCGGCTTGGAGCCCGGTGCGTTCGCGCTGCTGTTCGCCGGTCTGCTGGCAGTCGTAGTGACGCTGTTCGGGATCGTCGCTGGTGACCCCTTCGACGGTGCCGCGCGCGGGTTGGCCGACGGCGGAGCCTGTCTCGTCGGGTACCTGCTGTTGGGTGGTTACGTGGGGATGCGGCGCTCATTCACTGAGCGCGTCGCGGCGGCGAAATAGGCGCGCGAACCGTTGGCGCAAGCGCTTCCAGAAACCGGGCTTGACCGGCGGGCGCCAGCGGGCCGGTGGCGGAACCGTCGCCCGTACCACCTGGATCCAGTCCTCCAGGGGCAGCATTCCCTCAATCAGGTTCGCCAGCGCCGTTGTGACCGGTGCTTGGAACCCGGCGTTGGACAGCGCCTGGGCCAGCAGCGGCACCGACTCCAGCGATTCCACCGCTTGACCGATTCGGTCGGGGATCTCGCTGGCGGCCACGCCGGATGCGAGCAGCTCACCCGCGCGACGGTTGCGGGACTCGGGGGCGAGCGCGGTCGCCACCAGGTCACCGGTGCCGGCAAGTCCGATCATCGACTCCGGGCGCGCGCCGTTGGCTTCCGCCCAGCGCCAGACCTCGGCAAAGATGTGGCCGGCGGCTGCGCCTGCTGCGTTCAGGCCTTGCGCTTCGGTCGCGCCGCTGGCGAGCGCGGCAGCGTTCTTGGCGGCGCCTGAGAGCTCTACGCCGACGGGGTCATTTGACTGCTCGCAGACGACCCCACCGCGGATGAACGCCTGTGACAGGGCCTTGGCCAGCTCCTCATCCGCTGACGCCGCGACCAGCCCCGCGCCCTCATGCACCATCTCCGCTGCGTGGGCCGGGCCGCCGAGGCAGGCCGTGCGTTCGGGGCCAAAGCGACGCCGCAGAATCGTTGTCGGCGGGGTGCCCTGGGGTGGAACAAGGCCCTTGGCAAGCGAGATGACGGCCGCGTCACGTTTCAGGCCGGACTTCTCCAGTTGCAGAATCGCGCCGTCCAGCCGGGCTGAGGGAACCGCCAGGAAGACATAGTCAGCGCGGGTGACGCCCTCGCCGACGTGCTCGACGCGGAGCTCACGCGGGAACTCGACGCCCTTCAGGTACTCGCGGTTCTCGCGGTCCTCGGTCAGTCGCTGCGCCTGCTCCTCGGTCCGCGTTTGCAGCGTGGTGCGCAGGCCCCCGCGCGCCAGCAGCACCGCTATCGCGGTGCCGAAACTGCCCGCGCCGATAACCACCGCACGCCGGTTCAGCGGGGTGGTGGGCAGGCTCAGTGCGGCACGGGGCAGCGGTGGCATGGAGCGGACGCTACTTGGTGCCGCGCTTTCACGATGTGATGCGGGTCGCTCGGGACCGCTGTGGCGCAGGTCCGCGCCCGGATCAGCTGGACGTAGTTGGCGGCCAGTCGATCGCTGCGGCCAGTTCCACTGGGCCTAGCGCGATAAGGGTGCTCGCCGCCGTGGGTTCGTAGCCGCCTTTGTGCAATGCCAGCCATTCAACGGTGCGGGTCTCTTTCTATGGGGGGCGGTAGCGGCCTGTTGATCAGGACTGACATCAGGCCTGAGCTCGCACTCGAACGAAGTCTTGGGCTGCCAAGGCTGTCTCATCTTCGGCTCTTACCGCGTGCGCCAGGTCAGCCGTGACCTCAGCGACCGTACCGAAGGCTTCTGAGACCATCTTCGCACTGGAGCCGGCGATGGCGGTGTTGAGGGCGCTAACGGCGGCGTCGAAGCGACGCCAGAGCTCCTCCGGTCCACGACGCCCGGTGCCGGGCCGGAGCTCATACGGCGGTGCCGAGTTCTCGGCACCCGGGACCGGCCGCCAGGCAAGCCCGACCCCGTGCGCGCGTTCCCACGCCTGCTGCTCGATCGATGCTGCTGCGGAGAGCTCTTGGAGCCGCGCCGCGAAACCCGCGTCCGGGGGCGCGAGCTTGTGGCTGCGCATCGCCGCCGCCCAGCTGCTGGAGGCGTGCCGGATCAAATGCAGGATCTGCTCGCGCTCCTTGTCGAGCTCGCCCGAGAAGCTCATCGGTTGCTCTCCGGAGCCAGGTCGGCTTCCCCGACCGTCTCGCCGCCCCAGAAGTCGTCGCCGTTAGGGCCCGCGGGCGCGTTCGTCGGAGTCGTTCCGTTTGCAGCGGTTTTGCTCGCGTTCAGGATCTGATCCAGGTCTGAGCGCTGGATCCGCACGCGGCGGCCGATCCGGTGTGCGGGCAGAGACCCCTGATCAATCCAGTTGCGGACGGTCTGCTCGTTCAGTTGCAGTAGATCGGCCACATCCCGGACCGTCAGGAATTCGCGTTGCTCTGATTCACCGGACATTTGAGTGTTACCAAATTGAATCAATTTGATGCCAACTGAGCCTAACCATAGTACGGTGGTAGGCGGCAGACAAAAAAATCGTCTTTGGGGGTTGTGGCGGTGGCCTTCGACGGCCATGAAGAACGCGACGGGGGTGGCGAGAAGGGGAAAGTGATCCGCTTCCCCGGCGACTGGCTGGCCGGCGGCAAAGACGGTCTGGTCCCGCTGGACGGCGATCGCGCGGGGAGCCGTAAGCCGCCGCTGACGGTGGTGGACTCGTCTGGGGACGAGACGTCCGCGTCTGGCACGCTGAGCGCGCAGGACTTTTGGGGTGAGGGCGCCGAGGAGTTGCATCAGGCGGTTGAGGTTTCGAGCACGGACCCTGAGAGCGCGGGTACTGACCCCGAGCCAGCCGGCCGTACGGGTCCTGTGCGGGCATTGGGATGGTGCGCTGGTGCGCTGGTGGCGGTTCGGGAGATCGCTGTCCACCTGATGGGGCGGCTTGCCGGAGTGGTCGGCGCGCTGCGCGCGCGTGGACCGCGTGCGGCATGGCTGTTTGCTGCGGGGGTGATGGCCGTGTTAGCCGTGGTGCTGGCCGTGGTCGTACCCGGGGGCACGGCGCATACCCCGCGCGCGAGGTACTCGGCGCAGGCAGCCCGGCACGCGGTACATGCGCCTCGTCACGTGGTGCACGGTCATAAGCCAAAGCCGCATCACAGCGTGGCGCGCGGGCACCGGCCAAAGCGGGCGGTCGTCAAACACCCGTCACACCGCGGGAGGGGCAGCGCTCATCCCGCACCGGTGGCGCACTCCACCCCGGCGCCGTCGACCGGCAGCCACCCGGCTGCTGTGCCAGCCGCGCAGCCGAAGCCCGCTCCGACGTACACGAGTGCATCCACGCATGCCTCCACAGCTACGCCGGCGGCGACCCCCGTACGTACTACTGCGCCCGCGAGCGCGGCGTCCAGCAGCTCAGAAGCGTCGCATCCGGCAGCGACGCCGGTGGTGAAACCCGCTGCCTCCTCAGTGCCGGTGGCGTCGTCCGCTGCACCGGCCTCCGCAAAACCGGCTTCAAGTGCCGCGCCCGCATCTTCTGGCAGCAGCGGCTCTGGCAGCAGCGGCTCTGGCGGGCCCGCTGGCCCCACCGGCTTTGGCTCCAGCTCAGGCGGGTGCGACGTCCAGTGCTGAACCAACTTCCAACCGACCAACGATTCACAAGGGGCATCCCATGAACCAGCTTCTCAACCACGTACGCAGCAACGCCGTCGCTTACACGGCACTGTTCTTCGCCGTCGGCGGCGGGGGCGGCAGCTTCGCCGTGGCCGCCACACAGAAACCCACGGCTACCACCGTAGTTCACGGGTGCGAGTACAAAAAGAACGGCGAGCTGCTGCTCAAGAACAAGTGCAACCGCGTGGAGCGGCCGGTTGTTTGGAGTCAGGCGCCGAACACCGCACACGGGACGGTGCATAACGGCACGGCCGCACCAGGTGTTGGATTCACGGCGCGAGTTCTAAATGGCAACCAGGTGCAGATCACGCTGACGGCATGCCCGGCGGGCGATCAGGGCGCGGCGCTCGTCGCGTCTCCTCTTGGGCCGAACACAGTATCGGTGACCCATAGCGCCAACCAACCAACTGTTTTCATCGTTTCGACGGACCCGACCAAGCTTGCAACCAACGAGTTCATCGTGCTTGGGGAGTGCTGAGTAATGCGCCGGTCACTCCGACACCTTGGGCTTGCTTTGCTGGTCGTAGCGTGCCTGGTAATCGTTTCGGCTGGGGCGGCTAGCGCTTCAAACCTCTACTACGACTTTGGCCCGTACTTCAGCCCGAACGATCAGTCGACGGGCTGCTCCGGTGCCATCTTTACGCCGTACGCGACGGGTGGCTCAATAAACGCGAGCTGCAACACGCTCGATTTGAATATCCAAGGCATAAGCTCAACGAATGGCCAGGTTGCGGGGATCTCGATCAACGCTCCGAGTGGCGTTTCCCTCGATGACGTTCGCACACCTCAGACGGGTGCGTTCTATACCGATGCCTACCAGAATGGTTGGGCTTCGGGCATGCACTGGGGCAACGCCGGTGGGTACACGGGCAATTCAACATTTGGGCCGAACGAAGGCGGATTTTATACCGGGCAGATGGCACCGGGCACCACAGGATGGGGTTTCTGGGTGTCGTGCACTACATCAACTTGCGGTAACGGCGGGGCCAACACCGATGTTGGCGGGATTTACGTGGACGCGACCGAAAACCGGGCTCCGGACATAGCGGTCGACGGTTCGCTCTGGTCCCAGAACGGCTGGGTTTGGAACGCGAGCCCCGACCAGTGGCCGGTGCACTTCACATCCGATGATCCCACGGGCGTGTGTGATGGCCAGGTCGCGCTCGGCGGCACCTCTGGGAGTGATCATCCGCAGTCGTCGGATCCGCATCGGTGGCATGAATGTCCGGCGATGAACCAGACGG
>JAFMRN010000080.1 GCA_017354065.1 Solirubrobacterales bacterium | reverse complement strand
GCGGTACCGGCGCCGGCTTGCGCTTGCCCAGCGCCCCCGGACGCTGGAGCTTCGGCAGTGCCACGGCAACGCTGGCCTTCGGCTTGGCGGCGGTCTGGGCACGCCGGTCCTCAAGCCTCAGCTTCGGCGGCGGGCCGTCGCCCGCGGCCAGATCCTCGGCCAGGAAGTCGTCCTGCCCACGCTTGTTGCGGCGGTCCTGGATCCGGATCTCCGGCTCCAGGAGCCGCGATCCACCGGCGGGACCGGAGACCCGGCGCTGGGACCGCGATGAGCCGGCAGCTGGACGGTCGAGCTTGCGGCGGCCGCCGCGCCCTTGCTCCTCGGCGGCGGTGTCCTCGCCGTCCTTGTGTTTGCTCGCCGCCTTCTTCTTGTTCGCCGCGCGGGCCGCGACTGTCGACGGGGCTGTACTCATCCCGAACTCCCCTCGAGTTTGCGCGCGACCCGGAGGTGCGCTGACTTGGCACGTGGATTGGCGGCCACCTCACCGGGGGTCGGTGCGACGGCACGACGGTTGACTAGTTCGGCCTCCGGCTCGTGCCCGCAGACACAGA
Organism: Solirubrobacterales bacterium; assembly: GCA_017354065.1. Taxonomy (GTDB): domain Bacteria; phylum Actinomycetota; class Thermoleophilia; order Solirubrobacterales; family Solirubrobacteraceae; genus Palsa-465. The sequence goes on along the minus strand of JAFMRN010000080.1, from coordinate 8,496 downwards.
CCGGGAACTCAGGCGGGCAGACACAGCCGCGCGCCCTCTCCGCCAGGAAACGCTTGGTGCGCCGGTCCTCCAGTGAGTGGAAGCTGATCACGCCGAGACGCCCGTCGACCGACAGGACCTCCCAGGCGAGCGGCAGACCGGCGTCAACTTGGGCAAGCTCGTCATTGACGGCGATCCGCAGCGCCTGGAAGCTGCGCTTGGCCGGGTGGCCGCCGCCGAACTGGGCGGGTGTGGGGATCGCGGACTTGATCACCTCGACCAGCTGCTGGGTCGACTCGAGTCGCGTGTCCTTGCGGGCCCGGACGATCGCCTTGGCGATCTGGTTCGCGTAGCGCTCCTCGCCGTAGTCGCGCAGCAGCCGGGCCAAGTGACGCTCGTCCCACTCATTCACGACCGTGGCGGCGGTCAGCGCCTGGGCCTGATCCATGCGCATGTCAAGCGGCGCGTCATATGAGTAGGAGAACCCGCGGATCCACGCGTCCACCTGCATCGAGGACATCCCCAGGTCCATGTACAGGAGGTCGGCCTCCACCCCCTCACGGCGGAGCTGCTCCAGCCCGGCGACAAAGTCGGCCTGGATGAAACGGGTCTCGCACGCCACCTCGGCCGCGAACTCGTTGAACCGCTCGGCTGCGGCGGGGTCGCGGTCGATGCAGATCAGGGTGCCGGTGGGGCCGATTCGGTCGGCCAGCAGCCGAGCGTGACCGCCGCCGCCGAAGGTGCAGTCCACCGCGACCTCACCGGTGCGGGGCGCGAGGAGGTCAATCAGCTCCCCCGCGAGGACCGGAACGTGCTCGATGGTCATGTCAAGAAGTGTGATCAAAGCTGGCTGCAATCTCGGAGAAACGGGACATCACGCCCTCGTTGTAGGCGTTGTAGGTATCGCGATCCCAGAGCTCCAGACACTCGCCGGCGCCGGCTACGACGCAGTCCTTGTCCAGGCCGGCGTAGGCCATCAGGGACGGCGGGATCATCACCCGGTTGGCTGAGTCCAGCTCGGTCTCGTGGGAGTTCGCGAACAGCAGGCGCTTCAGCTCCCGGGCCTTGGGGGACAGCGGGTTCAGACCCTCCAGCGCGGCCGAGGTGTAGGCCTCGTAGTCCTCCGGGGTCCAGATCGCGATACAGCGCGGCGTGCCCGGCTCCGTCTCCGGAGAGATCGCCAGCACCACTCCGCTGCCCAAGGCCGCACGGTACTTCGCCGGCACTGTGAGCCGGTGTTTCGCGTCGAGCGCGTGTTCGAAGGTCCCGCGGAAGATCAAGGCGTCTGTCTCGCATGGTCGAAAGAGAGTGAGACCTGGGTGGCTGGGTGGGAGGAGCCCTGCCACCCAGGTCCCTGCATGCGTGTTCCACCTTATCCCACTCCCTCCCACTACGCAACCCCAACTGCACCTTTTCTCCCACTTCGACGCCAAAAAGCCCCACTGACACGCGGTTTGGCGTGCCAGCAGGGCGTTTCCGTCCGGTCTGTGTGGTTGTCCGCGGGCCTGGATTCGGGGTTCAATGGGTGGGCGTCGCGCGTTTGTGGGACGCCGTGGGGCGTGTTTTGGCGCGGCGGTGGGGCGTCGTGGGACGCCGGCCGGCGCGGCGGTGGGACGCGGTGGGGCGTCTAAGCGGCGCGCCGCTCCTCTGTCTCTTCTGTCTCCGCGCCCGAACCGGTGATCAGCCGCAGCTCTGGCACGGCCGGGGCCTCCAACTGCTGGAGCGCGACCGGCGAGACCAGCCGGTAGCCGATACCCCAGACGCTGATCACGAACCGCTGCCCCGGGAAGGCCAGTTTGCGGCGCAAGCGGCTGGCATGAGCGTCGACGGTCCGCGTCGGGTCCTTGCTGTCATAGCCCCAGACGGCCTCCAATAGGTACGCGCGCGAGAAGCAGCGGCTCGGTTCTGAGGCCAGGACCGCCAGCAACGAGAACTGCTTGGCGGTCAGCTGGAGCGGCCGCCCGTCCAGCCAGGCCTGGCTGGCCAGCGCGTCCACTTCCAGTGGGCCGACGCGCATCCGGCTGACGGCTCGCTGGGATCTGACCCGGCGCAGGATCGCGGTGATCCGCGCGCGCAGCTCCGCGTAGGAGTAGGGGTGGTTGAGCAGGTCATCACAGCCCTGCTCAAAGGCGCGGAGCCGTTCAACCTCCGTGGCGCGCGGTGACAGCGCCACCAGCGGCATGTCGGCGTCGATCCGCGTGCCGTGCCGGCTCGCCTGGCGCACCTGGCGGACCAGCGCCAGCCCGTCCCGCTGCCCGATGTCGATCACGGCAAGGTCCACGGCCTTGTGGCCCAACAGCTGCCAGGCGCCGCACTCGGTTGCGGCCTCAAGCGGGGTGAAACCGTCGGCGGCAAGATTGTCGGCCAGGTATTCGCGGCTGCTCGGCCTGGGGTCGAACACCAGAACCGTGGCCGCGGAGCTCGTTAGATCCATGCCTATTAAGAGGATTCGGGGGCGCGGTTTACCCCTCCCCGCAAATTTTTTTGAGGGGTTGCGCGCCAGGTCGGCTCTGAGCCACCCCCACGCGCGACCCTCGACCACCGGCCTCCGTTATGGAGACTTTTGCGGGTTAGAACCCCCAGAACACGGGACCGGAGCCTGCAATTCCGCTGCCAGCCCCACCCCGGCGAAGCACCAAGGACCCCCCTCTGGCAGACTCGCCGCCGGGCGCAATTTCCGCTAACAGCGCGAAAACAAACCCGCAATTTGCGAACGTGATTGCAACATCCCGCCCAGGGCCTGCACCCTCGCAGGAATCGGCCATAAGATGCCGACGGCTAATGCAGCAACGCGGCAACTACAGCTCCGGCGAGGACTTCGTCCTCGAGTACGGAGATCTCCGATTCACTTTCAACGAGCGCGACTTCCAGGAGCGCTGCGAGCAGGCGGCGCGCCGGCTCGGCTTCATCGGCGACTCAATTGAGGAGTCAGAGGCCGAGGATCTGATCAACCTCGTGGTCAACGGCGAGGTCACCGACCCCGCCTCCGCCCTGGGCGAGCACGTCAATGATTGCTGGCCGGAACTGGTCGGCCCCTCCGATCGCAGCTTGGTCCACTGGCTGCGGCGCCTGATCTTCCGCACCGCCTGGCTGGACCAGCGCGTCAAGGAGGGCGAGCTCGACATCTGCTTCGACCCCGACACCACCGCCTTCACCTATATCCAGCCGGATCGCGGCGGCGAGCCGATCGAGCTTGCCCCGGAACCGAGCTGGGGCCGCGTCGCCTACGTGCGTCGCTGAGCACCGAGCCCATACCCCCGAGCATTACTGTCGCACCGGCGCCGGACGGATCCGCCCCGGAAGCCGCGCGCAACCAACAGCCGCGTACCTGAACGCGACCACGAACCCGCGTTCACAAACCTCTACGCTCCGCCTCTATGACCGCGCGCGTCTGGCTGGTCCTGCCGACCTACAACGAGGCGGAGAACCTCGAAACGATGGTGCCGGCCGCGCTCACAGCGCTGGACCGGGCCGCGCCCGCGGACCATCGCGTGCTGATTGTCGATGACAACTCACCGGACGGAACCGGCCAGATAGCGGACGGGCTGGCCGATCAACACCAACAGGTAGAGGTGCTGCACCGCCCCGCGAAGCGCGGGCTCGGCAAGGCCTACGTGGCCGGCTTCACCCACGCCATGCAGAACGGCGGCGAGCTGCTGGTCCAGATGGACGCCGACTTCTCACACGACCCGAGCTACCTGCCGGCGCTGATCGCGGCCGCGGAGCAGGCCGACCTGGCGCTCGGTTCACGCTATGTGAAGGGCGGCGGCGTACAGAACTGGGGGCTGATCAGGCGCTTGGTCAGCCGCGGCGGCGGTCTCTACGCCCAGCTCGTCCTGGGCGTGCACGTCAGCGACCTGACCGGCGGCTTCAAGGCGATCCATCGCCAGGTGCTGGAGCGGATCGGCCTGGACCACATCCGCTCGGACGGCTACGGCTTCCAGATCGAGGTCACCTACCGCGCCCTGCTGGCGGGCTTCCACGTCAAGGAGATTCCGATCACGTTCGTGGACCGCACCCGCGGCAACTCGAAGATGTCGCTGCGGATCGCGCTGGAGGCCTTTTGGCTGGTCCCGAAGATGCGCAAGCTCGAAGCTCCGGAAACACCGCAGCTAACAAAATCGTAACGTCTGGCGCAGGGGTTTCCGCCCGCCCAGCCGCCATATTTATCCAAAGTGAGCATCGCTGAAGGGCAGCTGGGCACCGCCACGCAAGGCGGCAGCGCGCTCAACCTCAAACCATTCAAGATCCGCAGCGCTCCCACAACCGGCGGCCTGATCGGCCTCGGCGCGATCCTCGCGGGTGCCGCGCTGCTGTGCGTCGCGGCCGCGACCACCAACACGCTGCTGCCCCAGACGATCCGCCCGGTGCTGGGGACCCCGCTGGCAGGCCCGCTGTCCCACATCCACCTGTACCTCGGCGCCGGCGCGGTGCTGATAGCCGTGGCGGCGGTGTTCCTCGGCTATGTGCTGGCGCTGAGAGACGCCGAGCAGCTCCCGGCCAAGCTCGTGCTCGGCGTGATCTGCGCCTTCGTGCTGATCGTGGTGCTGGCGCCGCCGATGTTCTCGACCGACCTGTTCAGCTACCAGGCGTACGGACGGATGTTCGCGACGCTCGGGGCCAACCCGTACGTACAGGGCCCCCAGGTGCTGAAGCTGGATGGGCTCTACCCGTTCATCGGCGCCCAGTGGGTCAATACCCCGACGGTCTACGGCCCCGCCTTCACGCTGATCTCCGGCCTGTTCTCAGACACGGCGTCCAACGGAGCGATCGCGTTCGCCGCGTTTGCGTGGAAGGTGATCGCCGCGCTCTCCTGCCTCGGCGTGATCGCCCTGATGTGGCGTTCCGCCAGGCTGCGCCGCGTAAACCCGGTGCCCGGCGTCGCCCTGTTCGGGCTGAACCCGCTGATCGTGCTGTATGGCATCGGCGGCGGCCACAACGACCTGCTGATGGTGCTGATCGCGATGGCCGGGATCTACGCCCTGCTGGCGGAAAGGCTGCGGACCAGCGGCGTCGCGATCGTGGCCGCGGCCGCGGTCAAGCTGACCGGCGGGATCTTCCTCCCCTTCGCGCTGGCCTCACACGGCGGCGATACACGCTCACGCCGAAAACGGATCCTGCTCGGCGCGCTCAGCGCCGGGATCGTGACCCTCGGCGTCAGCCTCGCGGTGTTCGGCACCGGCATCCTGAACCTGCCCTTCACGCTCGACCAGGTCCAGGCCGAGGGCGGCTGGGTCACCGTCTCCGGGCTGATGACGATGCTGCTCCCCTGGCACGCGGTCTCCCACGTGATCTCACTGCTGTTCGGCGTCGGCTTCCTCGCGATCTTCCTGACCCTGCTGCGCCGGGTCTGGCAAGGAAGCATGGATTGGCTGGACGGGGCCGCCTGGGCCACGTTCTGGCTTCTGCTGGCCTCCAGCCAGCTGATGCCCTGGTACCTGAGCTGGCTGCTGCCGCTGGTCGCACTGGCCTCCAGCCGCCGGCTTTGGCGCCTGTCGGTGTGGTTCAGTGGTTGGGTGCTGCTGTCAACGACGCTTTCTTATGTACCTCACGGTTGGTCTCTTATCGGCCTCTGAGCAACGGCCCCGTACGATCTGACCATGTCCGATCGCGACCTGAAGCTGCTCAGCGTCGTTGCACCCGTCTACAACGAGGCGGCCACGATCAACGAGTTCCACCGCCGGGTCGCTGACGCGCTCGGCCATCTCGAGTTTGAGCTGGTGCTGGTCGACGACGGCTCGACGGACGGGTCGGCCAAGGCGATCGCCGATCTCGCCGAGACCGACCCGCGCGTGAAGGTCGTGTTCCTGAGCCGCAACTTCGGCCACCAGATCGCGCTCACTGCCGGGCTCGAGCACGCCAGCGGTGACGCGATCGCGATGCTGGACGCCGACCTCCAGGACCCGCCCGAGTTGATCAACCAGATGCTCGATGAGTGGCGCCGGGGCTCTGACGTCGTCTACGCGGTGCGCGCCCACCGCGACGGTGAGAGCGCCTTCAAGCTGGCCACAGCGCGCTGGTTCTACAAGCTGTTTGACTGGCTGACCTCGGTCCAGCTGCGTCACAACTCGGGTGACTTCCGCCTGTTCGACCGCCGCGCCCTGGACGCGATGCTGTCGATGCATGAGGGCAGCCGCTTCCTGCGCGGCATGTCGGTGTGGGTCGGCTACACCCAGTCAGCGGTCAGCTACAACCGCGACGCGCGCTACGCGGGCGAGACCAAGTTCACGCTGTCCAAGATGCTGCGCTTCTCCCTGGACGCGATCTTCAGCTTCTCCGGCCGGCCGCTGCAGATGGCGACCCTGCTGGGCTTCCTGATCTCGGCGCTGGCGCTGGTCGCGATCCCGGTCGTGGTGGTCCTGAAGATCATCGGCGCCTACCTGCCGGGCTTCTCCACGCTGGAGATCTCGATGCTGCTGCTGGGCGGGATCCAGCTGATCACGATCGGGATCATCGGTGAGTACGTGGGCCGGATCTACGACGAGGTCAAGGGCCGCCCGCTGTACCTGGTCCGCGACCGCATCAACCTGGCCCCCGGCCCGCCGGACAGGCCCGGCGAGGAGAACCCCGAGCTGACGGCCGACTAACCGCCCGCGGGGTTCGGCCCGACCTGCCGCTCGGCCGGGAACTCGTCGCCGACCACACCGTTCTCGGTGCTGGCCTCAACGGCCTCGACCCGCCGGGACAGGCGCTTCAGCGCGTCGGCGATCGGGTCCGGCAGGTGCACCCAGTCGGCGTCCGGACCCTCGACCCGGCGCCCTTCCACCCGCACCGGATGGCCGGGGTTGCCGACCACGGTCGAACGCGGCGGCACCTCATGGATGACAACCGTGTTGGCGCCGATCTTCGAGCCGTGCCCGACCCGGATCGGCCCCAGCAGCTTGGCGCCCGAGCCGATAGTGACGCTGTCCTCGACCGTCGGGTGGCGCTTGCCGGTCTGGAACCCGGTGCCGCCGAGGGTCACGCCCTGGTAGATGGTCACGTCGGCGCCGATCTCCGCCGTCTCCCCGATCACCACGCCCATCCCGTGGTCGATGAAGAAGTTCGGTCCGATCGTCGCGCCGGGGTGGATCTCAACGCCGGTGATGCTGCGCGCCAAAGTCGCGATCAGCCGCGGCAACAGCGGCACGCCCGCCCGGTACAGGCCGTGGGCGACCCGGTGGGCCAGGACCGCCTGCACGCCCGGCCAGGTGAGCAGGATCTCCAGTGCCCAGACGCCCTTGGCGGCAGGATCGCGCGCTTTGGCGGCTGCCACGTCGCGGCGGATCTCGCCGGCTGTCACGGAGATCAGCGACATCTGTACAGAAGCGTACTGGGGCGGCGTATCTGGCCGCTCGTGAGCTCAAAGCCACGAGCGGCACCTAGGCTGGCGCGAGGCCCAGATCGGCGATCGCGTCCTCGCGCATCTTGTACTTCTGGATCTTGCCGGTGACTGTCATCGGGAACTCGTCGACGAACTTCACGTACTTCGGGCACTTGAAGTGCGCCAGTGATGCCCGGCAGTACTCGCGCACCTCGTCCTCATCCAGCGGCGCGCGCGGCACGATCCAGGCCATCACTGCCTCGCCGTAGCGCTCATCCGGCACGCCGATCACCTGCACGTCCGCGATCGCCGGATGGCCGTAGAGGAACTCCTCGATCTCACGCGGGTAGACGTTCTCGCCGCCGCGGATGATCATGTCCTTGATCCGGCCGACGATCCGCACGTACCCGTCCTGATCCATCGTCGCGAGGTCACCGGTGTGCATCCAGCCGGTCTCATCGAGCACCTCGGCGGTGCGCTCGGGGTCGCGCCAGTAGCCGCGCATCACCGGGTAGCCGCGCGCGCAGAACTCGCCGGTCTCCCCCCGCTCCAGCGTCCGGCCGCTGTCCGGGTCCGCGATCTTGATCTCGGTGTGGGGCATCGCCTGACCGACGGTCTCGCAGCGATGCTCCAGCGTCTCATCGGGACGCACCATCGTCGTCACCGGCGAGGTCTCGGTCATCCCGAAGCAGATCGACATCTCGGCGATCCCCATGTCGGCGACGACCCGGCGCATGATCTCGATCGGGCACGGCGAGCCGGCCATGATGCCGGTGCGGAGGCTGGACAGATCGTGCTCCCCGAGCTGATCGAGCTCGGCTATGAACATCGTCGGCACGCCGTACAGGCTCGTGCAGCGCTCCTTGGCGACCGCCGCCAGCGTCGCCTCGGGATCGAACACCGCTGACGGGTAAACGATCGCGGCGCCGCTGTGGGTGGCCGCGAGGTTGCCCATCACCATCCCGAAGCAGTGGTAGAGCGGCACCGGGATGCAGACCCTGTCGGCGCTGGAGTAGCCGAGGATCCGCGCGATCAGCTGCCCGTTGTTGAGGATGTTGTGGTGGCTGAGCGTGGCGCCCTTGGGCGATCCGGTGGTGCCCGAGGTGTACTGGAGGTTGATCGGGTCGTCCGCGTCGAGTGAGGCCATCCGGTCGTGGATGGCGCCGTTGCCGGCTTTGGGCTCGGCAACGGCCCGCTCGCCCCCGGCGGGCTGG
>JAFMRN010000079.1:7261-9068 GCA_017354065.1 Solirubrobacterales bacterium | reverse complement strand
CGCGGCCAAGGCGCCTCAGCGCGCGCCCAAGCCGGTCACCGTGTCCAGGCGTGCGCTGAGCCCCGGCGTGCAGGCCGGGTTCGTCGGTCTGTCCACCGAGTACTGGGACATCCAGAAGCTGGTGGGTCCCGATCCGAGCAAGCCCAACACCGCCTTTGAGCACCTCTTCTCGGCCCTGGCTCCCGGGGGGATGCCGAGCATGCGCATCGGCGGTGACTCGAGTGACTGGGTCTGGTGGCCGCTGGCGAACACCAAGCGCCCGCCGTGGGCACACATGGACCTCACGGCGCAGTGGGCTGCCACCGTCGCGCGGATGGCAACCGACGTGAAGGCACGCCTGATCCTCGGGCTGAATCTGGAGGCTGACAGCGTCAAGGTCGACCAGGCCGAGGTCAAGGGACTCCGGGCCGCGATCCCGGCGGCTCAGATCCAGTCCTTCGAGCTGGGCAACGAGCCCGACCTTTACCCGGCCAACCCCTTCTACCACGACGGCAGAAAGACCGTGAAGGGGCGGGCCGGGAACTACACAGGGAACAGGGTCACCGGCGACTGGCTGGGGATCGCGAAGGGGATCGGAAAGCAGCCGCTGTCCGGTCCTGCCTGGTCGAACTCCTGGGGCTTGCAGTACCTGCCGGGGCTGCTGTCCGCGCCCGCGCACCCGTCGCTGGTGACGATCCACACCTACCCGCTGTATGCCCAGCGCTGCCACAACGGCCCGCCGCTGGTTGAGGCATCGCTGTTCAAGCCTGAGGCGCTGGCCGGCCTGGCGAGCCAGGTCGCCAGCTATCAGAAGGTCACCTCGCGCTATCACGTGCCGCTGCGCGCGGCCGAGATGAACGCGGTCACCTGCGGCGGTCAGGCGGGCTTGTCGGGCACCTTTGGGCCGGCGTTGTGGGCGCTGAACGTACTGCCGCTGTACGCCAGGACCGGCGTCAGCGGGGTGAACTTCGCCTTCGAGCCCGCCACCGCGCAGGACCTGATCCGCTCGGTGCACCGCCAGATCCTGGTCCAGCCGGAGTACTACGGGCTGCTCGCCTTTGCGAAGCTCGCACCGCCCGGGTCGAAGATCGTGTCCCTGGCCGGCGTGCCCCGCGGGCTCTTGGGCTGGGCCGATCACACGCCGACCGGCTACACGAACGTCGCGGTCACCAACGTCAGCGGCGCGGCGGCGACCTACACGTTGGCGCAGCCGTCCGCCAAGACACACGCCACGGTCTCGCTGCTCCGCAGCGCCAGCAACGGGTTAAAAGCCACCAGCGGGGTCACGCTCGCGGGGCAGAGCGTCAATCCCGCCACGGGCACGCTGGCCGGGCCCCGTGCGGTCACGACGCTCGGCGCTTCGCACGGCACCTACCGCGTGACCGTGCCCGCCAACAGCGCGGCGATCGTCACCCTGCATTGAGCCTTGCCCCGGGGGTTTTGTTACCTCCAACAGGGGGGTTTGAGATGTTGTGCAATCCGCACTTTTGAGACCGCGCTGCATGTGCGTTCTGCACAAGATCTGAAACCCATCAGTTTTGGGTATATAACCCCGAGCCCGCCTACCGCGGGCCCCGCGTCTCGGCCGCGTGTATGACACGATCGGACCATGTCCAGCGGAGCATCAGCCACCACAGAATCCCCGCAGCAGCCGACGATCACGGTTCAGGGTGAGGCGACGCTGCGCGCCGAGCCCGACGAAGCGCTGTTCTGGATCGTGCTGAGCGATCTCGACCCCGCGCCCGGCCAGGCGGTCGCTTCCGTCTCGGACCGCAGCCACGCGCTGGCGGGCCTGCTTGACGAGCTGCAGATCCCCCGTGCCCCCCCC
>JAFMRN010000079.1:0-7251 GCA_017354065.1 Solirubrobacterales bacterium | reverse complement strand
CCGACCGCTCGACGGTCGGCGTCACGGTCCAGGAGGAGTTTGACTACGACCATGACGGCCGTCATTCGCTCGGGCACCGCGCCACCACGAGCGTGGCGCTGCGGCTGGTCGACGCGAGCCTGATCGGGCGGCTCGTCTCCAGCGCCAGTGATGCGGTCGGTGCCAGCGTCAACGGCCCAGAGTGGCGGATCTCTGCGAGCAACCCGGTTCGGCGCGAGGCCGCACGCGCGGCCGCTGCGGACGCACGCGACAAAGCCGCGGCCTATGCCAGCGGCGTCGACGCGCAGCTGGGTGCGCTCCTGTACCTGGCAGAGCCCGCCGATCCGCGGTTCCGCCGCGGACAGGCCGAGATGGTCGCGCGCGCTGCGGCCGGCGGTGCTCCCGAGATGGAGATCGAGCCCGGCGAGCTCGAGGTGAAGGCCGCAATCGACGCGACCTTCACGCTGGAACCGCTCGGCTAACGCCAAAACCACCCTCTGGGCGCGGGGTCCCTATACTTTCTGAAGCATGGCCGCTCAGAACCTGACCCCGCACCGCCGGCGCTACCGGGACATCGTCGAGGTGATAGGCAACACGCCGCTGGTGGAGTTGCCGAGCGTGAGCCCAAAGCCGGGCGTCCGCGTCTGGGCCAAGCTCGAGTCCCAGAACCCGACCGGCTCGGTCAAGGATCGCGTGGCACGTTCGCTGATCCTCGACGCGGAGGAGAAGGGCGCGATCTCCAAGGGCCAGACGGTGCTGGAGCCGACCTCGGGAAACACCGGTATCTCCCTGGCCGCGATCGCGTCCAAGCGCGGGTACAAGCTGCGCGTGGTGATGCCCGACAACGTCACCCCCGAGCGCACCCAGCTGCTTGAGATGTACGGCGCCGAGATCGTCTACAGCCCGGGAAACCAGGGCTCGAACGGCGCCGTCGCTATGGCCCTGGAGCTGGCTGAGGCCGACTCAGACCTGTACATGCCCTACCAGTACGGCAACCAGGCCAACCCGGACGCTCACTACAACGGCACCGCGCTGGAGATCCTGGAGGAGCTCGACGGCCAGGTCAACGCGTTTGTCGCCGGGCTGGGCACCGGGGGCACACTGATGGGCAACGGCCGCCGCTTGAAGGAGGAGCTGGGGGACGCCGTGAAGATCGTCGCGGCCGAGCCGATGCAGGGTGAGCCCGTCCAGGGGCTGCGCTCACTTGACGACGGCTTCATCCCGCCGATCATCGACCTGTCCGTGCTGGACCGCAAGATCATGGTGACCAACCGCGACGCGATCATCTGGACCCGCAAGCTGCTCGACGAGGAGCAGCTCTTTGCAGGGGTTTCCTCCGGCGCGATAGCGCGCGTGGCGCACCGGATCGCCTCTGAGATGGATGAGGGCAACGTCGTCTTCCTGGTTGCCGATGACGGCTGGAAGTACCTCTCATCGGGCATTTACACCAAGCCCGTGGATGAGATCGCGAACCTGGACTCCACCGTCTGGTGGTAGCCCGGGCGCGCTAGGATCGCCCGCTCTTCTATGCGCCTGAACAAGACGATCTACAACCAGATGGTGTCCCATGCCCTGGAGGACGCGCCCAACGAATGCTGTGGGTACGTGTCGGCCAGGGACGGTGAGGCGGTGGCCCTGCACCGCGTGACCAACTCCGCTCACAGCCCGCTGAAGTACGTGATGGACCCGAAGGAGCAGCTCGCCGTGGAGTACGGAGAGATCTATGACAAGGGTCTTGACGTCGGGGCCATCTACCACTCCCACACGCGCAGCGCCCCGTACCCGTCCCAGACGGACGTGAACCTCGCGACGCACCCGGAGGCCGTCTACGTGATTGTCGGCGTCAAGAATCCCGACAAGCCCGTGGTCCGCGGCTATTACATCCGGAAGGGCCAGATCGAGGAGATCGAGCTGACGGTTATTTGAGGGTGCCGGAGCGGCCACGTGGCCGCGGAGGCGGGCCCCTCACTAAATCGTTCGTGCGTAGCTGACGCCGCGCGTGACCCAGCGCTCGAGCTGCGCCTTGGTCTTCACGCCGTCCGGCGCGATCCGCAGGTAGCCGGCCATCTCACGCCCGCGCATCTCAAACGGCCCTGCATTTGGCTTATTAATCAGTTTCTCGTGCTCCGCGGGATCAACTCGTAGCAGCAACCCACCTTCACGGGATACGGCGACCGCTATATGGCGGTTCAAGAGGAAGCAGAGGCCTCCGAACATCTTCTGCTCGGACAGGCCCGGCTCGGCGCCTATCAGCTCGCGGATCCGGCCTGCCAGGTCCTCGTCATAAGCCATCAGCGTGATCCTGCCAGGCGCGCCAAATAGGAGCGCCACGTGCCTTCGGTATGGACCATCGGCCGGCCGCCGAAGGCGCTGGCCAGGGCCGCGCGCGAGCCTCCGGGGTGCAGACGTGAGAGCAGCGTGAGCGCGGCCGCCTCGCCCTCCTCGCGGACCAGCAGGTCGATCACCGTGCCGGCCAGCAGCGGCGCGTCGCGCATCGCCGGTGGGAAGTCCGGCGCCGGACCGGTCCGCAGCCGCTGGATTACGGCCTGCTTGGCGGCGGCGCTCTCACCGCTGAACCAGCGCGATCCGCCTTCCAGCAGCCAGGCCCAGCGCATCGACACAAGCGTCCGCGCCGGTGCCAGTGAGCGCTGCAGGTCGGGGTTGCCCTGGACGATCACCCGACGCGTGTAGAGCGTTGCGGCCGCATAGGACAAGGCGCGCGCCGCGACCTGATTGTTGCCCGCGCGGGCGCGCAGCGCCGGCGGGGACAGGAGGTGGAGCTCGCGATCACCGGCCCAGCCGGTCAGATACACGCGGGACGTGCGCTCGGTTGCCCGCCATAGCGCCGGCAGCGTCGGGTTCGACGCGGCCAGCGAGCGCGGCCCGTCATGCAGGACGATCGTCAGGTCGCCGATCGGATCGGGGAACACGCTGCCCAGCCGGCCGCGCTGATCCTCCAAGCCCGCCAGCAGCTTGACCGCCTCATCAGTGCAGGAGGACGCGTGCCGACAGTGGAAGGATGCCGATTGGGACTCGACCCAGGCCATCTGCTTCGCCGTATCCGGGTCCGGCGGGGCCCGCCGCGCCAAAATGGGCGGGCCGGCCGGATGCCCGTAGGTTTAGACCAGGGCGGGCTGCCGGTCTGAGCAGATCGAGGAGATCTCCTCGGCGGCCCGGTCGAACTCCTCGTCAGACAGCACAGGGGTGCCCTCGAACGGGAGGTCTCGGGTGAGCTCGAGCCAGCTGCGACAGCCGCCGTATTCGTCACGGACCTTGACGGTCACGGGACGCGGGATGCGGTAGGTACGCAACAGGATCACGTGCAGCGGATGACGCCGTTTCCACGCAAGACGTTTCTCCGCGTAGTCGGTGCTCCATACGTAGAAGGGTGAGAGAGCGTCAAGGGCACGACGATCGGTGATCGTGAAGTGCGCGGCGACCTCTGCCCAGGCACGGATGCGAACGCGGTCGGGTTGAGCGATGTCCAGGTCTCGGAGCATCGCTGACGGGCTCGGTTCACCGTCGGACCAAACCCCTTCCTCGAGCGCACGCGCCAGCTCGGGGCGGTGCGATTCGCGGACGAGGTCGGTGCGCTGGTGGTCGAAGGTGGGGTAGAGGAAGAAGCGCTCGTGCCCTAGAGCAAAGTTCTTCTCAGGCTCGCGGATGCCCCCCTTGCGGAGGGTCAAAAGCTGCTCGCCTTCGGCCAGGGCGCGGACGGTAACCGCCCATTCTTTGAAAGCAATCGGCATATGAGGTGTGGGAGAGATGGAGTTGTCAGGCCAAGCTCCGTCTGGGAACAAAGAACCAGCAACGACGGAGCGGGATCAAATCCTACGTGAACTTGTTAAAAATCCAAAATGTGCCCGCTAATTCAAGGGTTTTTCGGGCTTCGTCAGGTTGCCTGAGCGAGCTTCCAGAACCTCGATCAGGGCTGCGAAATCCTTGTCACCGTAACCCCGTTCTGACGCTCCGGAAAGTACCTGTTCAGCGTCGGTAGCGAACTCAAAATCTCCGACTTCAGACAGGCACAGGCGCACATCTTTGAGCATGTGATCCAGTTTGAATAACGGTGTGTAGTCGTGCTCACGCATTGCGCTGGATTTCAGTTCAAGCATTGCCGATCCGCCCGAGCCTGATGAGGCCACCTGTACCAGCGCATCCAGGTCCGCGCCGGCGGCTTTTGCGGCCAGCAGCGCCTGGCCCACGGCCGTCGCGTTGACCGCCGCAAGCGCGTTGTTGATCACCTTGACGACCTGACCTTGCCCGCGCGGCCCGGCGTGGACGATCAGCCGGCCCATCGCCTCCAGCAGCGGCTTGACCTGCTCGTAGTCGGCGTGCTCGCCGCCGACCATGAAGGTCAGAGTGGCGTCCGCCGCACGCGGGGCGGAGCCGGTTACCGGGGCGTCGAGGAACCGGTGGCCGCGTTCGCTCAGGGCGGCGCCGACCCGCTCTGCGGCTACCGGCCCGATCGTCGAGCAGTCGGCGAACAACGTGTTCGGACGGGCGCCGTCCGCGGCATCCAGCAGCAGCGACTCGACCTGGGCGCCGTCAACGACCATCGAAAAGACGACGTCCGCGGCGGCGACGGCGGCCTGGGGGCTGTCCGCCATGCCGACGCCATGCTCGCTTGCGAACTGCTGCGCGGTCGCCGCGGTGCGGTTCCAGACCGTCAGCTCATGCCCGGCTCGGGCCAGGTTGGCGGCCATCCGGGATCCCATGATCCCGAGGCCCAGAAACGAAATCTTCATGTCCCGACCGTACCCACAAAACTCTCCACAGTGCATGGCCCTGCTGGAGCCTCGCGCGCCAGGGTGGCTCTCACCCGACCTGGCGCGCGACCTTAGGACTCCGGAACCAGGTCTGGGTCCCCCGGGCGGACCGCGAGCGCAGCCAGCAGCCGCAGCGCGCGCTCGGAAGCGGAGCCCGGCTCGGCGCTGATCAGCATCAGCCGCTGGCCCGGGTCGTCCACCAGCGGCATGACCTCTTCGGTGAGCGTCAGGAAGCCGACGTCCGGGTGATGGAACTCACGCGTGGTCTGGCCGCAGTCACGGACGTCGTGGCCCGCCCACAAGCGCGCAAATTCCGGGCTTTTCATCGACAGCTCGCCCACCAGGGCGGCCATCTCCGGGTCGTCCGGGTAGCGCCCGGCCGCGACGCGCAGATAGGCGGCCGCGTCCTTTTTCTTCTGCTCCCAGTCGACGTAGAACTCCCGGGCGTAGTCCGACAGGAACACGCGATGGCAGAGGTTCGGCCGCGTGCTGCGATGCTCGACCGAGTCAAAGGCGAGATCGGGCGCGAACAGCCTGTGCGCGGCCGGGTTCCAGACGAGCACGTCCCCGCGGCGGCCGACGAGGATCCCGGGCACGTCACCGAGTTGTCCGATCAGCGCCCTGATGCTGGGGCGGATGTGCTCACACTCGTTGCGCCGCCGCGGGTCGTGCGCGTGGCCGGTGAGGTTGTGCAGGTGCAGGCGCTCGTCATCCGACAGCGCCAGGGCGCGCGCCAAAGCGGCGATCACCGAATCTGAGACGTTCCCGCCGCGGCCCTGCTCCAGCCGTGTGTAGTAGGTCACGCTGAGCCCGGCGAGCTGTGCGAGCTCCTCGCGGCGCAGGCCCCGGACGCGGCGGCGCTCGCCGTAGTGGCCAAGGCCGGCCTGCTCGGGCGTCAGCTCCGCCCGGCGGGCCTTGAGGAACTCTCCGAGCTCGGATTTCCGATCCACGCCCTGAAGTATGGCGCCAATGGAGCGGCCGAAGGTGACCCTGCCAGTACCACCCTCCGGCGGGGTCTGGCTAAGCGCGCGGCGCCCAGCGACCTTGTAGGCCATGACAAGACGCCAGAAGTTGACTCTCATCCTGCTGCTGGGCACCCAGTCCATGCTGGCCGCGGATTTCTCCGTGTTCAACGTTGCGCTGCCGTCGATCGGTGCCAACGTTGGGATCTCGCTCTCCAGCGTCGAATGGATCGCGACCGCCTTCGCGCTGCCGACGGCGGGGTTCACGCTGTTCTTCGGGCGCGTCGCCGACCTGGTCGGGCGCCGGCGGCTGTTCTCCACGGCGCTTCTGCTGTTGATCGTCGCCTCCCTGGCCGGGGGGCTTGCTCACACAGCCTGGCTGTTGCTGGCGGCGCGTGTGATCCAGGGCCTTGCCACCGCGGCCACGATCCCGTCCGCGTTCGCGCTGCTGGTTGCCGCGTTTCCCGAAGGGCCGCTGCGCGAACGCGCGCTGGGCCTGAACGGCTCGCTGCTGACCGCGGGCTTCACCACCGGGGCGTTGCTGGGCGGGGTTCTGACCAGCGCGCTGAGCTGGCGCTGGGCGTTCCTGTTCAACGTGCCGGTGGCGCTCCTGATCCTCCTGGCGGCACCGAAGGTGCTGGCGGAAAGCCGTGGCGAGGAGGGAGCGCGGCTCGACACCCCGGGTGCGGTGACCGTGACCGGCAGCCTGCTGGCGCTGGTCTTCGGGATCGTCACCGAGGGCGATCACAACTGGACCAGCTCTGTCGGCTGGATCTGCATCGCGGTCGGGCTGGCGCTTGGCGCGGTGTTCTTCGCACTGGAGCGCCGCAGCTCCCAGCCGCTGGTGCCGTTGGGGGTGCTGGCGCGCCCGACGGTCGCGCTCGGGAACCTCGGTGGCTTCACCGTGTTCGCGATGGAAACGTCGATCGTGTTCGTGTTGACGCTGTATCTCCAGCGGATCTTGCATTACTCGGCGCTCGACGCCGGGTTCATGCTGGGCGGGCCGGGGGCGGCGGCGTTCATCTCCGGCATGGTCGCCCCGCGGACGCTGCTGCGCTTCGGGCCGCGCACGGTGCTGGCCGTCGGCCTGATGCTCCAGGGCCTGGCCAACATCGCGCTGCTCAGCGTCGGCGCCTCGAGCTCGATCGTGCCGTGGCTGTTGGCGATCACGATCGTGTCCTTCTTCGTGCACGTGCACGCGCTCGTCGGCTTTACCGTGACCGCCACCTCGGGGTTGCCGGACAGCGAACAGGGGCTCGCCACCAGCCTGTTGACGATGACCCAGCAGGTGGCGATCGCCAGCGGGATCCCGGTGATCGGCACGATCGCGACCGCCGGCGCCGCCTCAGCGCTACTCGCTCACATCCGGCTGGCCTTCGCCGTCGACGCCGGGATCACGGTCGCGGTGGCCGCTGTGATCGGCGTCGGGTTGCTCACCGTAGCCGCCCCCGCCGGGGGTCTCGATTCGCAGCCGCTGGCCGGCTCTGAGCAGGCCGGTTGACTTGGCCGGAAGCTCGACGCCGTCGAGCAGGTTCCGCCCG